>JALRBG010000120.1 GCA_023257855.1 Pseudomonadales bacterium
GCCGCCGTCAGAGATCAATATGGTAGGCCTGGCCGCTTCCGGCGCCGGTGGGCCACCTCGCTGCCCTGCAGTCAGCACCCTGCGAACTTCCTCGTGGGCAATGATGGTGGCGCCATTGAGACCGAAGTTTTCATTACCGTCGGTGTGATCGGGATGGACATGGCCGTTGATCAGGTAAACCACATCGCCGCCGGAAATTTCCCGCACCATGGCACTGATTTCCGCATACAGCTCGGGGCGCTTGCTGTCCACCATCAGGGCCCGGTCGTTGCCGGCCAGCACGCTTATATTGGCGTAGCCGCCGCCACTCAGCATCCAGACATTGCCAGCGACATGCTCCATCTGCAGCGGCGGCTGGTCAGCGGCGAAAACCGGTGCAACCAGGCAGGTAAAAAAAAGGACGCCCAGCTGGCGTCCTTTTGCTAAAAATTTGAATGTCACGCGGCAACCCCCTGCTGCTTGTTGTTCTTTTTCAATTCGTCAGACGTCGAGCATGCCGGTGCTGTTGCCGAAACTGTCACGGTGAATGCCGAACTTGTCGAGCAATCCCAGGTACAGGTTGGCCAGCGGCGTGTGCGGCTCGTACACCAGGTGACGCCCACCCTCGATCAGTCCATTGGCACCGCCCACCAGCAGAACCGGCAGCGGATCGAAATTATGTTCGTTGGCATCGCTCATGCTGCTGCCGTACAGGATCAGTGAATGATCCAGCAATGATCCGTCACCATCCGGCGTGGCCGCAAGCTTGTCAAAAAAGCCCTTGAGCACGGTGATGTGGTAATTGTTGAGGACGGCGAACTGGTCCTTGTTTTTCTGTTCGTTGGAATGGTGAGAGGCGTTGTGGAAACCTTCGTTGACACCACTGCGCGGGAAGCGCACGTTGCTGCCCTCACCTGCCATCATTAGCGTGGAGATCCGGGTGATATCCGACTTGTACGCCAGTACCTGGAGGTCGAACATCAGGTCGATATGATTTTCGAAACCGTTCGGAATGCCGCGCGGTGCATCCGGCACTTCCAGGGATTCATCGGACAGTTTGGCATCAACCAGCGCAACACGGCGCTCGATTTCACGCACTTCTTCCAGGTACTCATTCAACCGGGTGCGGTCGGCGCTTGGCAGTTTCAGGCTCAGGCTGGACACATCCTCGCGAATGGAGTCGAGCAGGCTGGCTGACTGGCGCCGCCTTTCCTTGCGCTCGGCATCCGTGGTGCCATCGCCGAACAGGCGCTCGAACACCAGCTGGGGATTGTTTTCCATCGGCAGCGCGAGGCTGGGCGTCTTCCAGGAAATGGAACTGCGGTAGGAGCAGGTGAAGTTGACGTCCCCGCAGGTATTGTTGGATGGCTCGATGGCCAGTTCCACGGAAGGCAGCGGCGTATCCTGCCCGAGGGCCCCTGCCACTACCTGGTCGAAAGACACGCCTACCTGGGCACGGTCACCCGCCACCGGATGGGCTGCCGTCAGGAAGGCCGCGGCGGCACGCTCGTGATTCTGGGCGCCGCCGGAATCCTCACCTTTTTCGGGACCGACCGGCGCATTGGCCAGGCCGCTGATGATATTGAGCTGGCTGCGGTAGCCTTCGAGGGGTTTGAGGATCGGGGTGAACTCGAAATCTTTACCGGTCTTTGTCGGCGTCCAGTACGCCATGGTGGCGCCGTGGGGAATATAGATGCAGCCGAGTCGCGGTGCGGAAGGAGTTGCTGCCGTATTTGCCAACGCAGTACCGGCCGGGATCATGGCATCCAGCAGCGGCAGGGCGATTGCAGTGCCTGCACCCCGTAGGAGAGTGCGGCGCGACAGGTGTTTTTTGGAGATGAACATTAGCTTCCCCCGCATCCTTCCGATGCTATTAAAAGCCTTTCAGGTGCAACAGGATAGTCAAAAAAGTCTTTAAATAAAACTGACTGGAGCTTATCTCGCCGCAGTTTCCATACTTTCTGCATCTTTTGTGCGCTGCGTAAAGGCATCACTCAGGGCGATTTCCTTCACCAGCGCACTGAAGCGGAATTCCTCGCTCTGCGCCTCGCTGACCACCTTGCGGATGGCCGGCATGTCGTAATACTCGACCTTGCGACCCAGGGCATAGGTCATGAGTTTCTCCGCGAAGTTTTCCACGAAGAGGTCGCTGCGCGCCATGAGGATGTTGTACAGGCCGTCCGGACCCGTGAATTCGGTACCGTCCCAGAATGTGGCCCCGGTGTTCACCGGGATGCCATCGGTCTGGTCGCGGAACTTGCCGACCGGGTCGAAATTCTCCAGGGCGAAACCGATGGGATCCATCATGTTGTGGCAGGCCGCACAGCTCGGGTCTACCCGGTGTTGCTCCAGGCGCTGCCGCAAGGTTGTCGGTGCGGCGCCGGGCGGCGGTGCTTCGTCGAGATTCACTTCCACGCCCGGCGGTGGCGGGGGTGGCGGCGTTCCCAGCAGGTTTTCCATGATCCAGGCGCCGCGGATAACCGGTGACGTACGGTTCGGCGCCGAGGTGATGGTCAGGATGCTGCCGTGTCCCAGCAATCCATGGCGGCCGGTGCCAGATAAATCCACCTTGCGGAAATGGCTGCCGCGAATATTGGGAATGCCGTAATGTCTGGCCAGGCGTTCGTTCACGAATGTGTAGTCCGCGGTGAGCAGTTCCTTCACCGGGCGATCCTCCAGGATGATGGCTTCGAGCAGCAGCTCGGTTTCGCGGCGCATGGCCACGCGCAGGCTGCCGTCGAAATCCTCGGAGGTCGGATTGACCGAGTTGAGCTGGCGCAGCGCCAGCCAGGAGGAGGCGAAGTTTTCAACCAGCGCCTCTGCCTTCGGGTCACGCAGCATGCGGCGGATCTGTGCTTCCAGTACGGTATTGTCTTTCAGTTCACCTGACCCGGCGACCGCCAGCAGTTCATCATCGGGAATGCTGCTCCAGATGAAGAAAGACAGGCGCGATGCCAGTTCATAGGGACTCAAGGAATAGCTTTCACCATCGCGCAGTCCTGCCGGCTCTTCCTCGAAACGGAACACGAACATCGGGTCGACGAGAATCCGTGACAGGCCGTATTGAATGCCCGTATCAAAATCACGCAGCTCGCGGCCGTCACGATAAAACGCCATCAGGGTGTCCATGGCGCGCTCGCTGACCGGACGACGGTAGGCACGATAGGCAAGTTCTTCCAGGATCTGGCGTGCACAGGGTTCCTCTGCCGCGACGCTGGCCGGTGTGCAAGTGAAAATCCTGCGCCGGCTGGGAGTATCCCCGGGGCCGGTCGGGTTAAGCGGGCCCGCAATGGCAACCGAACGCACTGAGGTACTGTCTGACCAGACCTTGTGCAGGTCGTCTACGCCGCGGGGTGACTGCGTTTTCACGAACGCCGCTTCGATAGTGTGCGGTCCTGCCGGCAGGCTGATCTTTACCGTTGCCCTTGCATCCACCGGAAACAGGTGAACGCGCTCGCCGTCGATGACCAGTTCCACGGGATCCTCGATCCCCACGGGGTCGAGCGAGAAGGCGGCATTGGCGCCGGTGCGGCCAATACTGAATTCATATTCGGCATCCAGCGGGAACACGTGCTCGAATGACATGCCGCCGCGGGTGCCCAGGGTGACGCCTTCCAGGTGCAACGACTGGTCCTGCGCATCGGCGCGGTAGGTGCTTGTACTCAGGCTGGTGGTCATGTCACCCACGGCGAGCCGGCTAATCTTGTTTGCCGCGGAAATATAAGCCTGCATGAGTGCCGGGGACACGCTCAGGGCACTGGCAATGTTGTCGAAGCCTTCGCTGGACGCATCGGCCGGAAACAGGCTCGCGGCATCGACAGGCAGGTCGAGAAGGTCGCGAACGGCATTCTGGTACTCGCTGCGGTTCATCCGGTGCAGCATCGGGGCACCGCTGTTCGGGTTACCCGCCCAGGCCAGGTCAATGGTGTGTTCGAGTTCGCTGATGAACCTGCTGACCTGTGCTGCACCGGGACGGTCCTTGCCCAGCGGCGGCATCATGCCGGCCTTCACTTTCAACAGCACCTTTTCCCAGGTCTCGGCATCGGGCAGGACGTCACCGGTATTCATCAGGTCGAAAGCGACGCCACCGGCAAAATCATCGAGGTTGTGGCATTCGCTGCAGTACCGGTCGAGCATCTGAACGTGATTGTCGGCGATGCCGACGGACTGGGCCTGGACAACCACGGGTGCAAGCAGGCCGACGCCCAGGGCAACCCTGGCGATTGTCGCGAACTGTCTAGTTTTCATGGGTAATGCCGGCCTCATCCATAAGCTCTTCCAGGAGGGCGATCGTTTCCGGTTTCTGCTCAGCGCCCACGGCAGCCAGGAATACCCCCTCGGCCCACCGCAATGCCGTACGGCCCACCGCATCCTCGACATCGAGCTTTGCGCCCTGTGCAGCCAGGTAGCGGATGATGGGATTATCGCCGCGGTTGGCCGCGCCAAGCAGGGCGGTCAGGCCCATGGAATTGGCGGCGTTGACGTCCGCGCCCAGGGCAACATTCAATGTCACGGCTTCCAGCAGCGCCTCCGGGGATACCGTATAGGTCTGCGCCACGGTCCAGTTCACTCCGGCCGCCGCCATCAGGGCCGTGGTGCCTTCGTAGGTGGTGATGTGCGGATCGGCGCCGTACTCCAGGAGCATCTTCATGGCGGGCACATCGCCGGAAGCGGCCGCACGAATGAACGGCGTCTGTCCGGTCATGTCCACCCAGGAAACATCGTTGAGGGAATACAGCCATTTCTTTTCCGGCGGCCATTCCTTGGTGCGTGCATTGACGTCTGCACCATGGTCGAGCAGGTACCTGATCATGTCGAGGATCGGTTCGCGGTCGACATAGTTGTCCTGCGGGTCATCCTCGCGGTCGCTGTTCATATCGAGATTGCGATAATCCACAGCGGCAAAAAGCGGTGAGCGCCCGTAAAAGTCATCGACATTGATCGCGGCGCCATGGTCGATGAGCATGTAGGCAACGTCGAGCTGGTTGTTCAGCAATGCCATCAGCAACGGCGTGATGCCGTTGGCTTCGCGAATTTCCAGGTCAGCGCCATTTTCCAGCAGCCGCCGCGCTGCTTCAGTACTGCCATCACGGGCAGCGTACAACAGCGGCGTCATGCCGCCTTTCCTGTCAAAGCGTTCACCGCGATGCGGCACTCCGCTGCGATTGATACCGACTCCCTCCGAACCGCAACCGGTTCCCTTGCAGGGCGGCAGGTATACCGGCTCCTGGCCAACGCGGGTCCTTGCGTCAACTTTGGCGCCGTGGCTGAGCAGAATGTCGATCACCTCACTATGGCCTTCGCGCACCGCGATCATCAGTGCGGTCTGCTGGAAATCCGGATCGCGGGCATCGACCAGCGCGCCGCTGGCGAGCAGCATATCGACCACTTCGGGAGTCCCGGTGTGTGCGGCAGTCATCAGGATGGTTTCACCGCTTTCGGACAAGGTATTGGGATCGGCACCGGCATCGAGCAGCATGGATACGATACGGGTATTGCCGTTCTGCACGGCGAGGAACAACGGTGATATGCCGTTGCGGTTGATCACCACCGGATCAGCACCTGCTTCGAGCAGGGTTGCGATTGCCTGTTCCTGGTCACGCAGGACGGCCCAGTGCAGCGCAGTGCTGCCATCATTGAGCCGGCTATTGACGTCGACGCCGGCTTTCAGCATCTGGCGGACATCGTCCAGCATGCCTTTCTCCGCGGAACGGGCTAGGTCGGGATTGGCGCTGCCGGCAAGCGGCAGGATGATCAACAGAGAAGCCAGCGCCGCCTTCAGGACGCCACCGGCAGAAGTCATGTTCATAATATTTGTCATATCTTCCCCTTCGAAAAAACGCTGGCAACCTGCAGGCTTTTGGGGTTAATCCGAATCGCCGGGAGTGCCGTTGGAGAGATGCATATTTCCTGCACTTTCCGGGTCCTTCTTTAATCGCTAAAGGCCCGTAAACAGTAGCACTTGGCGCTTTTGCACTATATAACAATGCCCATTACTATCTCAAGAAAGTTCCTTTTTTGAACTGAATTTGCCGGAACTTTTGATTCTGCTACATTACAACGCCAGCTCACCCATTTCAGCGGACCGGACAAGCGCATGACAAACCTGAAACCAATCGTTTTCCTGCTGCTTGCCGGCATCACGCTGGCAGTCCATGCGCAGCCCCGTGAATCCATCGAAGGCGTGCATTACCAGACCCTGCCTTCTCCCGTACCGACCGAAACCAACGAAGATGTGATCGAGGTGCGCGACGTGTTCTGGTACGGCTGCCCGGAATGCTTCACCCTTGACCCGATGATGACCGAGTATCGTGACGGCGTACGCGGTGACGTGAAGATGCTGCGCATGCCCGCCGTGTGGAACGACATCATGGCACTGCATGCGCGCCTCTATTACACGGCGGTGAAAGCCGGCGTCGAAGACAGCGTGCACTCTGCTGCCTTCAGCGCCATCCATGAAAACGGGAATCCACTCAGGACCGAGGCCCAGGTAAAAGAATTATTCCTGGCCAACGGCGTCGCTGCCGCTGCCTTTGAGTCTGCCTGGAACGCGGAGGATACCGTCGCCGCGGTTCAACAGGCACGCCTGCGTACCACTGACTATGGCATCGACAAGCTGCCCGCCATCATCGTCGGCGGCCGCTACCGGGTGACGGAGAACGCCAGGGTCTTCAACCATACCGAGCT
>JALRBG010000100.1 GCA_023257855.1 Pseudomonadales bacterium
GCGTGATCGGGAAGGTAGCGTCTATCGCTGCGGCAATGTCGAGTATCTCCGGGCGGGTTACCGACAGTTTGTGCAGTACACCCACCTCGCGGGCTATGCCATTAATGCTCAGGCAATCACCCCGGTTCGGTGTCAGGTCAACTTCGATCAGGGCGTCATCCAGTTGCAGGTATTCCCTGACATTGGCCCCGAGCGGCGCATCTGCAGGCAGGACCATGATGCCGTCGGATTTCTCTGCCAGGCCCAGTTCCTCTTCGGAACAGATCATGCCCTGGGACTCGACACCACGCAGCTTGGCTTTTTTGATCTTGAATTCAAGACCCAGTACCGCGCCCACTTCGGCAAAGGGAATTTTCTGGCCGGCAGCCACATTGGGTGCGCCGCAGACAACCTGGCGGGTTTCCGTACCCGTGTTCACCTGGCAGACGCGCAGCTTGTCGGCATCCGGGTGCTGCTCGGCGCTTACGACCTCGCCAATGATGACTCCGGTAAATGCTGATGCCGCAGAACTGACGCCGTCCACCTCGAGCCCGGCCATGGTCAACCTGGCAACGAGTTCATCGGTATCCGCGTCGGGATTCACCCACTCGCGCAGCCACTGTTCAGATATCTGCATGCTGCCCCCTACCCTTCACTGAACTGGCGCAGGAAGCGCAGGTCGTTTTCAAACAACAGGCGCAGGTCATTGATCTGGTAACGCAGCATCGCCAGGCGATCTACTCCCATGCCGAAAGCGAAACCGGTGTACTTCTCGGTGTCCACGTTGGAAGACTTCAGCACATTCGGGTGTACCATGCCGCATCCCCCGATTTCCAGCCAGCCGGTCTGGCTGCAGACGCGGCAGCCCTCGCCTTTGCAGGATACGCACTGCACATCGATTTCCGCGGAAGGCTCCGTGAACGGGAAATAGGATGGACGGAACCTGACATCCAGGTCCGCTTCGAAGAAAACCTGCAGGAATTCCACCAGCAGGCCCTTGAGGTCCGCCATGGTGACGTGTTCATCGACCAGCATGCCTTCCACCTGGTGGAACATCGGCGTATGCGTAAGATCGGAATCACAGCGGTACACACGGCCCGGGCAGATGAAGCGGAACGGCGCTTCCCCGGTTTCCATCACCCGCACCTGTACTGTCGAAGTATGGGTGCGCAGCAACAGGCCGCTGTCAAAATAGAAGGTGTCGTGCATCGCCCGCGCAGGATGGTGGGCGGGAATATTGAGCGCCCCGAAGTTGTGGTAGTCATCCTCGATTTCCGGTCCCTGGACCACATCGTATCCGGCCGAGGTGAAAATAGCCTCGATACGCTGGAGGGTGCGGGTGACGGGATGCAAGCCGCCAGCACTCTGGCGCCTGCCCGGCAGGGTCACATCCACGGCCTCGGCAAGCTGCCTGCTCGCGGCGGCTTCAGTCGCCAGGATTGTCTTGCGCGCTTCCAGGGCATCCTGGACAAGGGTCTTAGCCGCATTGATCGCAGCTCCGGCCTGGGGGCGCTCCTCGGCAGACAGCTTGCCGAGACCTTTCAACAATTCGGTAAGGCTGCCTTTCTTGCCGAGAAACTGCACACGCAATTGCTCAAGTCCCGGAATATCCTGGGCCTTTGCGATTGCCGCGAGGGCGTCACTGGTCAGTGCGTCGAGATTCTCCATGCTTGCCGGGCCCTGTGAGGGGATCACAAGGCGGGCTGCTCTCTTCGACGGGTTATACGTTGAAGAAGAACAGCCCGAACAAGTCCGTTAACCCAGAGCCGACTTGGCCTGGTTGACGACAGCGGCAAAAGCCTCCTTGTCGTTCATTGCCAGGTCAGCCAGAACCCTGCGGTCCATTTCGATGTTGGCCTTTTTCAGACCATCGACGAGCCGGCTGTAGGACATACCAAGTTCACGCGCCTGCGCGTTGATGCGTGTAATCCACAGTGCGCGGAATACGCGTTTCTTCACGCGACGGTCACGGAAGGCATACTGTCCTGCCTTGGTGACGGCCTGTTTGGCTACGCGGAATACACGGCTTCTTGCACCGTAGTAACCCTTGGCCTGGTCCAATACTTTTTTGTGTCTGCGACGGGCGACTACGCCACGTTTTACTCTAGCCATTTTTCATATCCTCCTGGATTAAACGAGACGCAGCATGCGTTTTACGTTGCCGAGATCCGCATGGTCAACGACCTGGGTTCCACGCAACTGACGCTTGCGCTTTGTTGTCATCTTGGTGAGGATGTGGCTTTTGTAAGCACTTTTACGCTTGATACCGGCGCCCGTTTTCTTGAAACGTTTCGACGCGCCGCTATGAACTTTCTGTTTCGGCATGATTTAACACTCCGCATTTATGGTTACCCACTGCTAGGGCCCATACGATTAATAAAATGAAACAGCTTCCTGTCCCCGTCTGCTACGGGAGAAATCCGGTATCAGGCTGGGGAGCTGGTTACTGCTTCTTTTTCTTTACAGGTGCGAGGACCATGGTTATCTGACGACCTTCCATCTTGGGTTCCTGGTCGACAGTGCCATACTCCGCGAGATCTTCCCTGATGCGCTGCATCATCTCTGCACCTAACTCCTGATGGGCCATTTCACGGCCGCGGAATCTTAACGATACCTTGGCCCTGTCCCCATCATTGAGGAAACGTATCAGGTTGCGCAGTTTTACCTGATAATCTCCTTCCTCCGTCCCTGGACGAAACTTCATTTCCTTAACATGAATCACCCGCTGCTTCTTCTTGTTCGCCGCTTTTTGCTTCTTCAGCTCGAACACGTGTTTGCCGTAATCCATGATTTTGCAAACAGGAGGATCGGCTTCGGGGGAAATCAAGACAAGATCCAGCTTTTCTGCGTCTGCCGCAGATCGGGCATCGGCAAGGGATACAACACCCTGCTGGCTGCCGTCTGAAAGAATCAAACGAACGGGATCATTCTGAATCTCGTCGTTCACCAGGGCCTTTCTGGACTTGTCACTATCTCTCTTGTTAATACGAATCTCCGTTTTATTACACGTTAACTATTGCTTCAAGGACGCAAATTTCAAGGCTTTCATTCAAGACCTTTTAAGACGCTGCTTCTTCATTATTGACACGTCCGAGCCGATCTACATCCTGTTGCAATAAAACCGAGAATTCATCGATAGTCATTACTCCCAGGTCGTTTCCGGCCCTGTCGCGTACGGCAAGTGATTCCGCTTCGACTTCTTTGTCGCCCACAACCAGCAGGTAGGGGATCCTTTGAAGCGTGTGCTCGCGGATTTTAAAGCCGATTTTTTCATTTCTCAAGTCAGCTTTTACGCGGAACCCCTTGTTTTGCAAAGAATTCACTACTTTTTTGCAATATTCGGCCTGTTTGTCGGTGATATTGAGTACCACGGCCTGTTCAGGCGCGAGCCAGGCGGGGAAAGCGCCCTCGTAATGCTCGATGAGAATTCCGATAAAACGCTCGAAGGAGCCGAAAATTGCCCGGTGCAGCATGACCGGTGTGGCGCGGTCATTGTTTTCGGTGACGTACTCGGCCCCCAGCCTGCCAGGCATGGAGAAATCCACCTGGATGGTGCCGCACTGCATATTGCGCCCCATGCAGTCCTTCAGGGTAAATTCGATCTTGGGACCGTAGAAAGCACCCTCGCCCGGCTGCAGGTCCCAGGGTTTGCCGGTTTCATTCAGCGCCACTTCAAGGGCCTTTTCCGCTTCATCCCAGATTTCATCGGAACCGACGCGCTTTTCCGGCCTTGTAGACAGCTTCAGTGATACCTCTGTAAAGCCGAAATCATTGTAGACCTGGTTGACCAGTTCAATGAAACGGGACACTTCGGACTGGATCTGTTCACGGGCACAGAAAATATGAGCATCATCCTGGACAAAGCTGCGAACGCGCATCAGGCCATGCATGGCGCCGGAAGGCTCGTAGCGGTGGCATGAACCAAACTCCGCCAGGCGCAGGGGCAGGTCACGGTAGCTCTTGAGCCCCTGGTTGAATACCTGGATATGACACGGACAGTTCATGGGCTTGATGGCATACATGCGGTTGTCGGACTCGACGCTGAACATCTCTTCCGCGAACTTGTCTGCGTGACCGGATTTTTCCCACAGCGAATAATCGACCAGCTGCGGTGTGTTGATCTCCTTGTAGCCATGCACTTTCCAGAGCTGCTGCATGTATTTGCGAATGACCTGATAAATTTCCCAGCCCTTCGGATGCCAGAACACCATGCCCGGGGCCTCTTCCTGGAAATGGAAAAGTTCCAGTCGCTTGCCGACCTTGCGGTGATCGCGGCGCTCGGCTTCTTCGAGCATATGCAGGTATTGCTTCAGGTCCTTCTTGTCATTCCAGGCAGTGCCATAGATACGCTGCAGCATCTCGTTGTTGGAATCACCGCGCCAGTAGGCACCGGCCAGCTTGGTCAGCTTAAAGGCCTTCAGCTTGCCGGTAGACGGCACGTGCGGGCCGCGGCACAGGTCAGTGAATTTGCCTTCGCTGTAGAGCGACACGTCTTCATTAGCTGGAATGGATGCAATGATCTCGGCTTTATAGGCCTCACCG
>JALRBG010000139.1 GCA_023257855.1 Pseudomonadales bacterium
CCATTCTGACTGCGGAATACGCGCATCCAGCGCCAGCGCCCGCTGCATGTGATGCAGGGCATCCGGCATTTCGTTCAGGCTGACCAGGTAGACCGCCTGGTTGGCCTCGACACCGGCCACCTCCCCATGATTTTGCACGAAAAGTGAATAGAACCGATCTGTATTCCCGAAATCGTTGAGCAGGATCGAGTTGTAGTGCAGGGCGCTGAGCGTGTCGGAATACATCAACAGGAGCTCCTCGGGCTGCTCTTTCAGCGAGTTGTAGAGCGCTGTCAGTTTCCCCATCTCACCCTGGGCGGCATAGATATTGAACAGGTACACCTCGCCCATGTAAGAACCCTTCGGTTGTACTTCGATGGATTTCAGCGCCCAGTGCTCCGCTTCTTCCAGCCGTCCCATGCCCATGTTCGCACGCGCCATGGATTGTGTACTGGCAACGGTGTTAGGCCAGTATTCCACCATGGGCTTCATGATTCTCAGTGCCTGCGCATGCATCCCTGCGCCGCTCAGGGCATCCACGACAGCCCGTGTGCCGGTGATATGGGCCTGGCTGTACAGCCAGCTGGCCGGTTTCCAGTCCAGGTTGGCAGACAGATCCTCCAGCACCCGGTTCATACGCTTGAAATCCCACAGCCATTGACCGTTGATGAGCGTCAACAAGGCCAGCATGGCGGCAAGCCCGCTAATGGCACTCCTGTTGAACCAGCGGCCCACATCCACTTTCTTCACATCGGCAGGCATCACGTTCTCTCCGCCGCGGATGACCAGCGCCATGAACAGCGGCATGATCACCAGGGGGAACGGCATCTCGTAGGGAAAGGCCAGTTGCGCCTCCAGCATGCTGGCGGTGACGGCAATGACAAGCAGGGCATACAGGATGCGGTGCTTGCCCGAGGCATGCAAAAACAGCAGGTACAATTGCCGGCAGAACGTAATGATGATGGCCGCCAGGCATAACAGGCCGAGCGCACCGAGATCCACCGCCAGTTCCAGCACGTCATTGTGCACGCGCTGCACACCCAGCACCTGCACATTGTTGTACCCGCCATTGTTGTTGACCTCGAAGAAACTGCCGACGCCGGTGCCGGCAACGGGACTGTCCTTGATCATCTCCAGCGTGCTGCGCCAGATCAGGTAACGTGCGCTGGCGCCCTGGCCCTGGCTCTTGGCGATTTCCGGGGCGATGGAAGTGAATTCGAAAGCGGCGACCTGCCAGAAAGGCCGGTACCCGGTCGGTCCAAAATTGAGCATAGTCATGAACACGACAAAAAACGTGGTGCAGGCCCAGGTCTTTTGCCTGTTCCAGTTAAACCAGGTCGAGCGTTTCGGATCGAACAGCACAACCACGGTGACCAGGACAATCTCCAGGATGACCGCCAGCCATACCGCACGCGTGCGGGTATAGAAAGTGTACATGCCGATAAGACACATCGCGGCTGCGGTCAGCCAGGTGGTGCGGCGCGACAGATCCGGCTTGAACAGGAAATACAGTCCAAGCGGTGCCGTGTAAATCATCACCTCGCCTGCCACGTTGCCATTACCGAAGGTGGACGCCGGAAAGGCCGTCTGCGGTATCAGGCTGAAGCCGAACAACTGCTGCGCACTGCCTACCACGGCGGTAATCACGCCGGCCGCCAGGCAGGCCGTGATAAAACGATCAAGGTTCACCGTGTTCTGGCGCAGTTGCAGGCCGAACAGGAACATCACGAAGCCGGCGTACCAGCGGCTCCACTTGTAGAACCAGAATGCCGGGTTTGCCGCCCACAGCACGGACAGCGTACCCAGCAGGAACAGTGCGGCAAAGGCCAGCACCGTCGGGGAGAAAGTCAGCACGGTTTTCGGTTGTGCACGCTGGCGCCAGAACAGCACCAGCAGCAATGCTGTTAGCAGCACCTGGCTGGTGGCGGATTTCAGTTCATCGGGGGTGGCAAGTGGCGGAGTCGTCCAGGCGGCGACCAGGCACATCAGGGGCAGGACCAGCAGGACCGGCCACACCAGGAAATCAGGCAAAGCCCCGCCCGGAAGCACTGGCTTCCTGTCAGCGACTCTGCCTTTAGGTTGTGACATATACCGCCGGACACGGCATGGACGTAAAAAGGTGACGCATTATATGCCTGATAAAACCGGTTGAATATACCCGCCCGGATGCCGCACGGACAGCCGGGCGGCGGCTTTCAGTTACCTAAGGGTGTGCTGAAGAAATCGAAGAACAGGACCATGACCACCGAGCAGATAACCAGGGTCAACAGCATGACCGGTGTACCTTTCTTGAACCACACGGACGGGGTAATGGCGTATTCGGGATGCCCGCTATCCTTGGCCAGCTTCTCGCTGATGGTTACGATGAAGACATTGGCCGTGGAGCCCAGATGCGTACCATTGCCGCCCATGCCGACACCGGCAGACAAGGCCCACCACAGCGGTGTCACATTGACGCCCTGTGCCTCCATCCCGAGGATGATCGGAATCATGGCGGCGGTAAACGGAATGTTGTCGATGGCGGCGGACAGGAACGCGGCTACCCACATCAGCAGGATAGTGGCGGTAAGCAGGTCTTCCTGCACGAAAGGAATGATGAACTGGCCGATATAGCGCAGGAAACCGCTGTGCTCGACTCCGCCGACGAGTATGAACAGGGCCATGAAGAACACCAGGAGCGTGATTTCCACTTCCGCAAAATGCTCATCCATATCGGTGTTTTTGCCAAAAAACAGCAAGGCGCAAAGACCGAGGGCGGAAACGAACCAGGGTTCCCAATGCAGGTCATTATGCAGGATGAAACCGATGACCATCGCGCCCAGTATCCACAGGGACATTTTCCAGATCTTCGGGTCAGCAATGGCTTCGCGTTCCTGGAACGAAGGCGCTTCCGGGGTAACGGACAATTCCTTCCTGAACAGCACCTTCAGGAACAGCACGGTGCCTATCCAGGCCAGGAAGACGATGAAACCCATGTGCGCAAAGAAGGTATTGAAATCGATGTCTGCAGCGGAGCCGATCATCAGGTTGGGGGGATCACCCACCAGCGTGGCGACACCGCCCGTATCCGACAGCAGCGCAGCGGCGAGCAGGAAAGGAATCGGGCTGACGCGCAGCGCCTGGCAAATGAGAATGATCAGAGGACCGAAAATCACCACGGTGGTGACGTTGTCCAGCAGCAGTGACAATACGGTAACGAGTGTACCCATCATGATCAGCAGCAGGTATAACCTGCCCTGGCTGATGTCGGCGATGGTATACGCGAGAGCCTGGAAGCCGCCGGTGGGAATCATGATGGAGACGATGGTCATCATGGCGCCCAGCAGGAACACCACGTTCCAGTCGATGGCCTCGATGGCCAGTTCCGGATCGTAGAAGCCGAAGAATTGCCCGGCGATGACCATGGAGCCTGCGCCTGCCAGGGCGAACTTGGCCCGGTGGAAACCGTGCAGGCCTTCGGTAAAGATACCGATAAAGGTGAAAACAAGGATAATGCCGGAAACCAGCATTGCGTTATTCCAGACCAACGTTTCCATGGTGACCTCCAGCGGCCCCGGTGCAAAAAGCGGCAGGATTATAGGGCCATATTCAGGTACTTGAATAGAACTATTTTTAACCCAGCCAGCACGGGTTCGTGGAGGCTGAATTGGGCTGGAAGTTTTAATAGAATGGTATTCCCGGGCAGGCAAGTATCCTTCCCGAACCTTACAGAATCCTTACGGAATTCCCTTTTCCCGGTACGGCTGACCCGCCCCATCGGGGGTGATTCTTTCGTCAATCGCAACCGACAGGACTGGCATGACTACAGCAATACACGACCTACTGAAAGCAGCAAAAGGCTTTGTCTTCGACATGGACGGCACCCTGATCCTGGGTGATAAGAAGAACAACAACATGAAAACGCTGCCCGGGGCGGCAGACTTCATCAACCTGTTGATCGAGAACCGGATTCCCTACGTGGTGATGACCAACGGCACGGCGCGCTCACCGACCGCCTATGTGGAAGTGCTCAGCGATGCCGGCATTCCTATGAACAGCAATACCATGATGACGCCCAGCAGCGTCGCCGCCGATTACTTCGTGCGTGCCGGCTGCAAAAGAGTCATGGTGCTCGGCTGCCCCGGCGTATGGGAACCCCTGGCAGACAAGGGTATCGAAGTGGTGCTGTCCAGTCTCGAACAGCCTGGTCCCGTGGATGCTGTTTACATCGGCTGGTACCGCGAATTCGGTTTCCGGGATATCGAGAATGCCTGGATCGCCTGCCGGGATGGCGCAGAGCTGTACACCGCTTCGGACGTGCCTTTCTTTGCCTCGGCTAACGGCCCGGCGATCGGCACTTCCTGTGCGCTCGCGGCAGCGCTCAAGCCGCTGACTGGGAAGGAAGCCATGGTGCTGGGCAAACCCTCGCGGCACGCCATCGAGGCGGCGGCGCGGCACCTCGGCCTGGCCGTGACAGACATTGCCGTGGTCGGGGACGATGCCAACCTCGAAGTGCCCATGGCGAAAGACAATGGCGCCCTGGCGATCTACGTGCACACCGGCACAGGCGGTCCCCATGCCTTTGAGGACCGCCCTGAAGACACGTGGCCGGATATTTCGGTGGCCAATGTCGGAGAACTCGTGAAACACTACTTATGAAAGACTATCGGGATGGTCAATAAGGCAATACCAACCGCCCCGCGCCGGGTACTGCTGGTCAACCCCACCAAGTACCTCGGCAACCTGCTGCTGGCCGGCGGTCTCATGCAAGCCTGGGTGCAGCACTGCCTTGATAAAGGGATCGAGACAAGGGTCGTGCTCGACGACAGCTTTCGCGGCCTTTGTGAACACAGCTTTCCCGAGGGCACGCTGCTGTTCTTTCCGCGCCGGCAGATAAACAGCGCCGGCATCCCGGGAAAAATTTCCTTGTATGCCGGTTTCGTGAAACAACTGCGGCAGTTTCACGCGGACATCGCCTTTAACATCGAGGAGGATTCGGCCACCTCGCACATCACCCGCCTGAGCGGCGCCGCTTTCAGGATCGGCTGCAGCCCCCGGCGTCACAAACGCGGTTATGACCACGTCGTGCCAGTGCAGTTCGAAAATAGGCCTGCCGGCAGACAGCACCGCTGGTACAGCTACTACGAGCTGTTTGCCGCCCTGGGCATGGCCGAGCCGCAACAAAAAGCCTATTTAAGGCTCGAACTCGACCGCTGTCCGGATTCGCTGGCAGGCAAATTGTTACAGTCAGGAGTGAACGAGAACACTCCGACCATCGCCATCCATGCCGGCGCCACCAAGGATTACAAGAAATGGCCGCTGGAGCATTTTGCAGCCCTGGTGAAACTGGTTCAGGTTAACGGCATGCAGCCTGTGCTCATCGGTGCAGGCAAGAGTGACAGGGAAGCCAACGCTGCCATCCGCGAAATTCTGGCGTTAAAACACTGCCCCGCCCCGCCGGACCTGTGCAACATCCTGTCGCTGGAGGAACTGGCGTATTTTTTAAAGAACTGCCGTGCCATGGTCGGCAACGACAGCGGGCCCTTCCACCTCGGGTCGGCAGTTGGCATACCGGGATTCGTCATGTGGGGCCCTACCAACAGGGATATCTGGGGACCACTGGGGGAGCAAAGCGAAATCGTCCAGGGTGCATATCCCTGCGACCCTGCCTGCAACAAGGGTTATTGCCTGCATGATCACCGCTGCCTGAAGGAACTGGAACCGGTTGCCGTGTTCTCACGATTGACAGCCCGGTTGGCCTGACAGCCTGTTTATTAAAACCTGCTGTTTTGAAAAGAATAGTAATAGCGCATGTTCACATCTTCGCGTGAGATGGTCTCGCCATTATCGATGCGGGGACGGAACGGGGAATTTTTCAGGTAACGCCGCAGGCGTGTGGCGGTATCAAAGGCGGTGTTCGCCGACTGGTTGACTAGCTCGATATTCCTGGCTGTTCCATTGCCGTTGATCGTGAAACGCATGTCGATCCAGCCGTCGTAGTCCAGGTCAGTTTCCCTCTTTATGCCGAATTTTTCCCGGCTGTTGGGCTTGGGTGTGAACAGCGGCAGTTGCATCGGGTAGTCGGGTCTGAACAGCTCCACAATCTTGGCCTCGTCCAGTGCCAGTGACTGTGCCACTTCCCAGGCCCGGGCATACTGGCTCATGGCGGCATCGTTCCAGTCGAAAACCAGGTGCCAGTCGGCATATTCCAGGTGCGCCCTCACTATCTCCTCGGCAGGCGTGGTCGGGTCGTTTTCCATGTACAGCAGGATGCGCTCGAAGATGTCGATGCCGGCCTCGTAGCCGTCACGATTACGCCGAAGGTGGTTCCACCGGTTCGGCATGTTGGCGGTGCTGCGTGCCGAGGTCATGTAGTAATGCGGGTTGCCGATCATCTCGCGGCTGTAGCCGGTCAGGAACAGGGTCTCCAGCAGCTTGTACTCCAGCTCCAGCAGGCGCGGGTTGCGAAAATTCTCTTCCTCGATCAGCCTGGTGATGGCCTGCGAGTAATGCTCCTTGGCACGGTACAGGCTGTTGACGGCATGAATGCGTGAAATCTCGGACGCCGTGGGCACATCGCCGCCACCGAAGAACAGCCTGCCCGGCCCGTTCGGGTCATCACGTTCCACCAGTGCCAGGCCGAATGTATACATGTTCTGGTCACCCAGGCCTGCCAGCGACTGCAGCCGGACCTGGTTGCGTTCCAGTTTCCCGCTCAGGTATTCCAGGTAATGCTGCCTGTCATTGACCTCGGCAAAATCCCCGAGCGCCAGGTGGCTTTCCACCAGGCTTTCGACGATGGCAAACAGCTGGACATTATGCAGGCCGTTATTGACCCGGCTGATATGCTCGGCACGTTCGAACCGGGCTATCGCCTCTTCATGCCGTTCCTGTTGCTGCAGCAACCTGCCGAGTGACAGCAGTTGTTCCACCAGGTCAGGCGCAAACGGGCCCTCAAGGCGTTCAAGCTCGTTGACGACCTCCTGGTAGGCAGCGATATTCGCATCACCGGCGGCATCCTGACCGGTGAAAACGCCTTCGCCCCTTCCGGTTACCGTATCCTGTAACCTGTTCACCCTGGCGCCTGATAGGTTGCCTGAAGCCAGTAGCGGCGATTCAGGAACTATCATGACGGGATCGAAAATCAGGGTGTCCAGCGCCTCGTCGCCCTGGGCTGCGGCACCAAAAGCGATCACGCACAACACCGTGGCAACCAGGACGGGTTGCCTGCGAGGGGGCGTGTGACGTGCTGTTTTCAGCATGACTGGATGGCCTTACTAACAGGTCTTGTGATCAGGATTTCCATGGAAGAGACAGGAAGAATACCGCCACCCTTTCACGGGCGTCCAGCCTTCCCGGGCTTCCAACGCCTACTTTTACGGCCGAAAAACGCTGGCGGATGACAACAGGCCAGGTGACACGTGGGGAAAATTGAGGTATATCGGAACAGTTACTTTCACATCTCATGTATTCAGGGGGAAAGAATCATGGGCAATTCCTGCAAAACGACAGGCACTCTCTTGCGCACCATCCTGGCTTGTACCGGGTTTTTGCTTGCTACTCAGGGGGCCCTTGCTCACCATTCCATCGAGGGGGAGTTCGACACCAGCATCGAATTCGAGCTGCGCGGCACCCTGACCAGGATCGACTGGGCCAACCCGCATATCTGGTACTACCTGGACGTGGCCAACGACGAGGGCATCGTCGAGCAATGGCAATGCAGCACTGGTGCCAACCCCAACCGCCTGGTCAGGGCCGGCTGGCAGAAAGAAGACCTGCCCATCGGTTCACAGGTATGGATCGCCCGTGCCAGCCCCGCCTGGGACGACCCGCACACCTGCATCCTCAGGGGCAACATGGCCTTTGACGACGGCACGCCCGTGTTTGCCGGACAGAAACCGGAATAACCCGTATTTTCCTGTCATGAAAACAGGGCCTGTGAATTATAATAGGCCCTGTCAAACGCACACTCCCTTTCCCCTTCTGACATCAAGAACATCGTCGCCAGTCCACTTCGCATAATTCCGGGGTCACCATGGAAGTCCTGATTATTATTGTTTTCATCACCGGATATTGCGGCATTGCCTTCGAACATGCCATCGGCATCAACAAGACCGCTACAGCGCTGATCACCGGCGTTCTCTGCTGGACACTCCTGATCATTTCCCAACCGTCGGACTACCTGCTCAACAGCGAGGCGTGGGCCCATTTCCTCCGGATTAACGAATTGATGGAGCCTGCTGCAGGCGTGACCAGCACCAATGAAAATTACGCCCTCTACTAGCTCTTCGAATACCTGGCGGAAATCTCGCAAATCATGTTTTTCCTGCTGGGTGCCATGACTATCGTGGAGCTGCTGGATTCGCACCAGTCGTTCCGCTACGTCACCGATCACATTCGCACCCGCAAACCCCTGCTGTTGTTATGGGTGATCAGCTGGTCTACGTTTTTCCTCTCCGCCATACTCGACAACCTGACCACGTCGATCGTCATGATTTCCCTGGCGCGCAAACTGGTTCATGACCGTGAAACTCGCCTGCTGTTCGCCGGCATGGTGGTGATCGCGGCCAATGCCGGCGGTGCATGGACCCCGATTGGCGACATCACTACCACGATGCTATGGATCGGCGGCCAGATCACCACGCTCAATATCATCGGCTCCCTGATCCTGCCCAGCATGGCATGCCTGCTTGCGCCGCTGTGCCTGTTGTCGTGGCGCTTCAAGGGTACGCTGGGAATGCCGGACGGCGAACGTCCGCTGCAAAGCAGTGGCGCCATCAAGGGTGCGCTGCACATGCTCCTTGCAGGTGTTGGCGTGCTGGTTTCGGTTCCGGTTTTCAAGACGCTGACCGGCCTGCCGCCTTTCACCGGCATACTGCTGGGCCTGGGCTTGCTCTGGGTCTATTCGGACCTGCTGCACGCCGACCTGCTGGAACATGAGCGCAGGCATCTCACCGTTGCCGGCGCACTGTCCCGTATCGATGTCCCCAGCGTACTGTTTTTCCTCGGCATTCTGATGGCAGTCGGCGCCCTGTCCTCACTGCAGCTTCTGTTCAGGTTCGCCGGCATCCTCGATGCCACCTTCGGGGATCTGCGCATCATCGTCACGCTGATCGGCATCCTCTCCGCTATCATCGATAATGTGCCGCTGGTCGCCGCCAGCATGGGCATGTACAGCCTCGACGCCTACCCGCCGGATTCCTTCCTCTGGGAATTCCTGGCCTACTGTGCAGGCACCGGGGGCAGCATGCTGATTATCGGGTCTGCCGCCGGCGTAGCCGTGATGGGCATGGAGAAAATCGATTTCATCTGGTACCTGAAGCGTATCAGCGTTCTCGCGCTGTCAGGCTATGTCGCAGGCGCCCTGTTGTTCCTGGTGCTGAATCCCGTTAACTGATCATTCCTCACTGCAAGACAACCAGTAAAAGTGGGCCTTTGGCGCGGAATACAGCGACCTTTGTGAAATAATTGTTCAACCCCTTGTCAGCTATACCGGTTGACCCTACACTGCGCCACCCGCTGCCAGAGGGCCTGATTTTTCCTTTCACGCTTTTCATTTACAAGAGGTGAACCGAATGATGGGCTTGTTAATCTGGATTGAAGAAAGCGGTCTCGGCATTTACGTGCGCGAAGACCTGTGGGGCTTTGCCATTGCCCTGTCCATGCACGCCGTCGGTATGGCTGCAGTCCTGGGCGTGGTGGTGGTCACCAACCTGCGGGTACTCGGATATGTCAGCGACATCCCCGTACTCAGCTACACCAACCTGTTCCCTGTCGCCTGGCTGGGATTCGCCATCAACCTGACTTCCGGCATCATGCTGTACGCCTCGCATGCCACAGAATACACGTACCAGGCTGTGTTCATGCTAAAGCTTGGCCTGCTGCTTCTTGGCGGCATCCTGATGAAAGTGATGATGAATTTTATCCGCGCTAACCGGGATGCATTCCAGGTCAAACTCATTTCTGCCATCTGTCTTGCCAGCTGGGTCGGCGCGGTGATCACCGGCCGCCTGATGGCCTACGCATAAAGGTTAGGGGAGAACTGACATGAATCCTGCAATAATGACCTGGTTGTCCAGCACGCCCGTCAGCGACGCCATGCGCAACATCTTCTGGATGTGGCCGGTGATGGAAAACCTGCACTTCCTTGGCCTCTCCATCATGTTCGGCGCGTTACTCGCCGTCGACCTGCGCGTCATTGGTCTCGCCCCCGCCATCCCCATGCGGGCCGCCATGGGCCTGATCCCGCTGGTACTGATCGCATTCAGTATCAACCTGCTGACCGGCCTGGCCTTCATCCTGGCCGACCCGTACCGCTACTTTTACAACCTGGCCTTCCAGTGGAAGATTGGCCTGATCTTCCTGGCTGGCGTCAATGCGTTATGGTTCTGGTTTGGTGAACACAGCAAACTGGTGCTGCTGGGTCCCGGTGAACAGGCGGACTTCCCCGCCAAGGTCATTGCCGGGTTGTCACTGGTGATCTGGGTTGCGGTGATCTTGCTGGGGCGCCTTATTCCTTACCTGGAATAACGACGATATCAAAGGGGGATTGCCGGTTCAGCGCAATCCCCACTCGTTCAGCCACTGCTCCATCATGCTGATCTCGGCGCGCTGCACAACGATGATTTCCTCCACCAGTACGTCCATGCCATAGGGGCGCCTGCCGGTGTCCAGTTGATGCACCTGTTGTGCATTGGCCATGGTGATGGCGCCCTTGTGGTGGTAAATCATGCCTTCCAGCCACAACCGCAGGAATTCCTCCCCCTCAGCCGCGGCCAATGCCTGCATCTGCTCAGGGGTCAGCATGCCGTCCATCTGGTGGTGGGCATGATCCATGTGCCGCATGGGTGTAGTGAGACCACGACTCTCTGCCAGGTCCAGCAGTGCGTTCATCATGCGGATCTCGGCAGCCTGACCACGGCCTACCTGCTCGGTAAAACCAGTGAATTCCTCCGGTACGTCACGCCCGGGCACCAGGGCGGCCATCGCCACGGCCTGCTGGTGATGGGCGATCATATTGACCAGGAACATCATGTCCTGGTCGGTGTACAGGGCTGGTGTATCGTCCCCCTGGGCACGCACGGATACCGCTGCCGTCAGACAGAAAACCAATGCGATCGCCATGGGCCATGCCCGTTCTGGTACAAGCGTGTTCATCAGTCATCCTCCACGGGTGATCAGCGATGCGGACTGGTACGGTTGGACGAATACACTTCTGCGGGAATTTCATCCGCCCTGGGTCCCGTGTATTTGAGCACATGCAGGCCGCTGTGGTTGTCACCCACGTACATAAGTCCCTTGTGGAAATCCGGGTAGGTCATGACGTCGCCCCAGGGTATCGGCCTGGCATGGCCAACTTCACGCGGGTTGAACGGGTGGGAAATATCGATGGCGCGAACACCATGGCCCTGCCAGTTCACGAAGGCGATGTTTTCCAGGACGGTCGGGTTATGCGCATGCATCATGGGACGGATGGTGGAGCCCGGCGGCTGCGGCTGGGCCAGGCAGTTTTCCGGCAGGCTGTCTGACATGGCGTGCGCCCCGATCATGACGGGGTTGATCTCCGATTCCACGGAAATCATGCGCATACCGCGTTCGGGACAGGGACCGAACGGCCACTCTTCCGTAATTAGCACATAGGCCGGACGCCGGGACTGGTTGCCATCGGTCAGGGACGGACGGTTCGGCACCGGGACAGCGCTATGCACTCCGGCCAGCGCCACCATGGGCGGGGCGATATCGAAGCGTGAGCGCTCCTCCAGCCGCGTATAGTTCACCAGCTTCGCCGTATCGGACAGTGCCGGGTTGGTCAGCATGGAAAGCACCGCGGGGTCACTGTTGAGCACCGGGTGAATGCAGTCGTTGGCCACATCCGGCAGGCGGTTCACGTCCACCAGTGTGCCAATCTCCCCGCCCTGCCACACGTTGGTGGAGCCGCGGTTGCAGACATTGCCGGCGATGATGTCGGCGTTGCTGTTCTGGGCGATGAATTCCGTGTCGAGAATCCAGAAACCGGCGGTGCCGCCGGCTACGTAGAAGCGCTCACCGTCGTCGGACAGGCTGCCGGAGTGCAGGTTGTTCACCTGCACCGCCTGCGCGGCACCGGGTCTGCCCCACTGGTCGGTTTGCTCGCTGAACTCGGCGAACTTGCCGTCCGGGTAGAGGCCGTTCTCGTCGGGCAGCTGGTTGCGCAGGGGACCGCCGACGGCCTCGATGCGGTAAGCGGCGAGGTTGACGGGTTCCTCGAGCACCGCGCCGGTATTCTCGTCAGTGATTGCGGTGATCACCAGGTCCTCGGGCTGGGAGCCGTAGGTCTGGGAGATCACCAGCAGCCGGTTGGGATTGACCGGGTCGTGCCACAGGTAAAGCTCATGGGCCAGGACCCCCTCGGCGGTGAAACCGGCGTCGGTAGGCAGGCAGGTTTCCGGGTCCATGGTGTAGGTGATGACGTCACCGCCGGTACCGGTGGCGGCGGAACGCACCATCAACGCGCGATCGTTGCCGGCGCTGTCCGTGTAGATATAGGGGCGCAGCTCGCGGTCGCGCACGGCGGTCTGGCCGTCGTCCACAGTAATCTGCGGCATGGTGCCAACCAGTTCGGGGGGATTGGCCTCGGGGTCGTCCTGGATGCGGTAGATGCGCACGTCATGGGTCACGCCCGGACCGGTAGTGTTGGTGGAATTGCTGCGCCCCCAGTAGAGGCAGTCACCAGTAATGCCGAGACCGGTTGAACCCCACCCTGTCGGGAAGCCGTCCAGGTCGCCGCCACTCCATGCCCCGGTTTCCGGGTCCTGGGTCGAGGGTGCCGTCGGCATCCAGTGCACCCACTCGAAGTTGCCGAACAGGTTAAGACGCTCCGCGGCGACGAAGGCGCCGGCATGGGCGTCCTCCGGCGAGGACATCGGGTCGAGATTGCCGTCGGCACCCATGCGCCCGCCGGGCAGGCGATCGAAGGGGAGGTCGAAGGTATCGAAATTCGGGGGCACCAGGCCGGTGTCCGGCGCAGCAGCCATGGTCGACGCAGCGGTCGCTACGGGCGCTTCACCCGCTTCCTGCGGCTCCTGGCAGGCCTGCAGAAGCAAGGTAAGGGATGACAGACAAAGAACAGGAACAGATGGACGCATGATGACCCCCAGGCGTATTCGTTTTATTGAAATCTGCAACCGGTCGCGTCCCTGACATCCGGCTTGCGGTTAGCGCCTGAAACTACCAGACCTTGAACCGATTGCCAAACCGGCAAAGGTGCAAATGCAATCAGCTACAGTGATTTCATTCAACCGTCTGTTGCGCGCCGACAGCCGCCACGCCCCAGGAAAAATCGAGGTTTTCGGCCAGCGCCTTGTTGATGACCTCGATAATGTTTGCCGAGTCGGTTGACTCGAACATAAAGCGTGACATGGCGCCGTCGGCAACCAGTTTGACCTGGAGTTCATCCCGGCCATCCGGGAGCAGTATCAGGGCTGGCAGGCGCGACCAGGCCATGGCCCGCCTGTACTCCGCCACATAACCCAGGCACTCGTCATCGCTCAGGGCGTGATCGATCGCCAGGATGACGAACTTGATTTCCTCGTTTTCCTGCAGGACTGTTTTGGCTTCAACCAAGGCCAGGGCCAGGGACATGGCCACAACCACTAGGACGAAATGATGGCAGAAAATCGCTCGTTACAGGACACCATCAATATGGCCAGGGAGGAAACCCTCGAGAAGGTTTCTGTATCCGGTAATCGCAAACATGGCGGGAAAAAAACAGTCAAAAAAACATTCTGCTGATGATTTTTTTAGTCCTGGCACTGGGCCTGTTCAAGTATTTCGTGATCGATGAAGAGGCCAGATGGGTCCGGGAAGACCTGGCCATATCCGCGCTGGACCTGTTCATGGAAGCCGATGCCAGCGTCATTCTGTTCCACCAGGATTACGGCCGCCTTCCGGAAGCCCTGCCGGCAGCAGCGCTGTCCCCCTTCGTGACCTACCGGCACATCGATGAAACGCATTATTCACTCTCGGTGAATCTGCCTGACCATGATGCCGTGGTAGAACGTGATATCGGCAACATTTCCCCACCGGTTAATATCGAAACCCTGCTTGGTATTTAGGGTTTTTACCGAATCACTTTTCCAGGAGCTCCGTGCCCCTGGCATCTGCCAGGCTTACAATTACGGCAATCAGCCCTGATATGATGAATGCCGGCAGCAGCACATCCAGTGCATTGAGATAGATCGCACCATTGTCCCAACCAATCGCCAGGAACAGCGGCGGCACCACGAACTTGAACACGATGGTGGACAGGAAGCCCGCCACCATCGCGCACTTCGCGCCAAGCGCCGTGAGCTTCGACCAGCATAAACTCAGGATGATCACCGGGCAGAAGGTGGCTGCGATGCCCGACCAGCCGAAGATGACAATCCAGAAGATGCCGTTCTCGATATCGTAGAGCAGGATACCCATGCCGATACCGAAGGCGACAAGCGCCAGGATGAAAGTCACCTGCCGGCTGAGCTTCATGAGCGCGGCATCACTCATGTCCGGGTGCTTCGTCTTCTGCCAGTAGTCACGTACCGCGGAGCTCGATGCCACCACCAGCAGTGAGTCGATGGTGGACATGATGGCCGAGAGCACCATGGCGATGTAGACACCGGCGAAGAACGGCAGCAGCAAGGCCTGGGACATGACCGGCAGGATATTGTCGGGATCGAAACCCAGGTCAGCATCGGTGAACAGCGCCCTGCCCGTCATGCCGAGCAGGATGGCGCCGGTGTCAGCGAGCAGCGTCCACGTAAGCGCCACCACCGCCCCTCTGTTGATCTGGTCTTCGTTGCGTATGGATATGAATCGCACGAACACCTGCGGCGAGCCGAGAAAACCGATGCCGATGGCAAGAAAGCCCAGCGTCTGGAAGATAACCAGCGTGGTCCACCCTTGCCCGCCCGTCAGGGTCAGGTGACCCGGAAATTGAGTTGCCAGAGTATCGACTATGCTTGTGATACCACCCGCCTCGAGCAAGCCAACCACGGGCAGGATGACCAGGCCCGAAACCATCAACAGTCCCTGGAACACATCCGACCAGACCACAGCGATGAAACCGCCGCGGGTGATGTACAGCATCACCACGATAAACCCGATGGTGGCGCCAAGATAATGGTTGATGTCGAGGAAGGCGTTGAAGGCCTTGCCTGTGGCGAAGACCTGCGAACCGGCGTAGATAGGCACGAACACCACCAGCGCACCGGCGGCGATCAGTCGCAGCATGTGCCCGTTGTCATTGAAGCGAGCTTCCAGGTAATCGGGGATGGTGACGCTGTCATAGTGATCGGTAAGATGCTTGAAGGGCTTTGCCATCCACAACCAGGCAATGCCCACGCCGATCAACTCACCTGCCGCGATCCACAGGCCCTGCAGCCCCACGGCAAAACCGGTGCCGGTAACACCCAGCAACAGCCAGGCCGACTCACCGGTAGCGCGGGCGGAAAAGGCCACATTGATGAAGCCGAGCCGCTTGCCGCCAGCATAGTAATCGCGGATATCGTGCATCCGCTTCGACGCCAAATAGCCGATGAACAGCAGGATGGCGCAATAGACGAAGACCGCCGAGGATTTCCAGAACAGATCGTTGATGGCGGCCTCCTGTTATCGCGGTGACAGGTAGGCGCCGAGGTCGGCCAGGTCCTTGTCACTGATCTCGGTCTTGCGAAACGGCGGCATGATCTTCACCCCATTGCGTACAAAGGCGGCCACCAGCTCCGGCGTCAGGTCCAGGCGCTCTTCCAGCACGGCGGGCTTCTCACCCTTGTAGATTATTTCCAGGGCGGAGGTGCCCGGGTGCTTGCGCCCGCCCGGGGCATGGCATGGTGAACACCAGTGTTCGTAGACTGCCTTGCCATGTACGGCATCCTGGGCCTGCACCTGCATTGCACCAAACACCATGAGGATGAAGATAACGTTACGCATTGTCGTCATCCTCGCGCAGGTGCTTCGGCCAGATCCCGTACCGGCCGGCGGAGATGATGCCGTTGGGGTCGATGGCGTCCTTCAGGCGCTGCTGCAACCGGAGCAGCGCGTTGTTGTTGAAGGAATACGCCTGCGCGCAGTCGTCCATGAAGGCGGTATGGGTGCGGTATTCGCCCCACCCGTGTTCGGCGGCGACCTTCACCAGTTCGCGGAAGATCTCGCGGGTCTTGCGGTTGGCGTCAACATCGCGGGTGACGGTAAAGCCGACCAGGATGGTGAAGGTGCGCTGGTGGTAGGAATACGGAGGAACGTTGAACACCGTACTGCCACCCATCTCGCGCAGCACCCGACCCAGTACCTTGTTGGATTCGATAACGGCCTCCCCCGTCATGGGCACGACCGGCGAGAAGCCCAGATGGCCGTTGCTGCCGGTGGGATTGAAGTTGGAGCGGTTGCCGAGCTGGAACACCGACATGGACGGTACACCCAGGTGGTTCTCATCCTGGGTCTGCATGAGCTCTTCATAGGGCATGGGAAAATCGAGGTTCTCGCCATCGGTGAAGCGGACACCGTCGATGTGGGCAAACTGCCGTTTCGTATACTCCCAGGACTGGTCGACGATTTCCCGCGGACCATAGAACTTGAACTGCGACGCCCAGAACGGCGTATCGATGCTGCGGGCGAATTCATCGAGGATGCGGATGTCTTCGGCGTTGGCACGATCATAGCGCTCGGCCATTTCCGGGTTCTGCCCCAGTACAAACTGGATTGGCGACTGCACGCCGGCGTTGGTATTCAAAACGCCCGAGTACATCAGGCGTGCGGTAACGCGGACCAGCTCATGCACATCGTTGTAGCCCATCACCTGTACCGAACCCGACCGGAATGCCTCCGGCGCCGGGTAGAGCCAGAACCCCATCTTGGTGACCACGCCGAAATTGGACTGGGCGAACAGGCCGTCGAGCCAGGGGCCGTATCCCCAGCGGTATTGCTGCCAGGTTTCGGCATTGGGCAGCGCACCCATGCCGGTGCGCACGATGTCGCCATCCGCCAGCACCACTTCCATGCCGCAGTGGGCCTCGAAGTGGTCGCGGTAGGGATTCACGGTGTAGCCGACGCCATGGTCGAGGGCATTGCCTATAAGACTGCCCCAGCCCGGGTCGGGGCAGTCGATCCACAGGTCGAGGCCGAGTTCCTGGATGTAGTTGTACAGATCGAAATAGGACACTCCCGGCTCGACCAGGGCGAAAGCGTTGTCCTCGCTCACCTCGATGATGCGGTTCATGCGCTTGAGGTCGAGCACGACGGAACCATTCAACACGGGGGCGGAGCCGCCGTAACCGAGATTCTTGCCAGTGGAGACCGGGTAGACAGGAATGCGGTAGGCATTGCAGATGCGCATCAGCGCCTGCACCTCCTCCGCTGATTGCGGCGCCAGCGCGATGGACGGGATCTTCTCTTCTTCCTCTCCCCACATGGGTGAATAGGCGTCGCGGTAAAGATCGACGTCGGCCTCGTCGGTGAACACCCAATCCGACCCAATGGCAGCTTCAAATTCAAGAACGGCGCGGTCGAAATCGGGCTGGCTGACGCCGGGTGGATATCGCATTGCAGGGCCTCTCTGGATAGTGTTTGTCGGTTGCGGCAGGATGCTTCAGGCAAGGTAAAAGCCTACCATCAAAGCATGTGTGAAGCACACTTACACAGGTGCTCACGATGCCGGCGACAATCGGCAGAATCAGTTTCCCGGAAGGGCGATCTGGTAAGTCAGTTCAACGATATGGCCGGCATAATTCGGACTGGCGTTGCCGAGCAGGATGATGTTATCCAGGGTATCCACCGCAACACGATCCATGGCGAAATCGCTGGAATCATAGTTTTCATAACGATAACGCAGGCCGATGCGGTTGCCGCTTTCCATCTGGTAACTGCCCTGCAGTGAGATGCTCGTCAGCGTGCTGTCCACATCGGCAAGCTCATCCCATGCAAGCCCGCTGCTGAACGGCGCTGTTTCCGTCACCGCCCTGGAATGATTGATATCCACCGACAGGGACAGCTCGATAAGGTAGCCGGTCAGGAACAGGGTGGCTGCCTCGGTGCCGTTGAGATCCAGGATGGAACTGACCCCCAGTCCAGCCAGTTGTTCTCGTACAGGAAATAGATATAGACATTGAACAGCATGGCCAGGGCGAACCAGATAGCGCTGCGCTGCGCGGCATCGCGCAAGGTCATGGTTTCGCTGTGACGCTGGACCAGGCCAAGGTCGATAGCGATCAGCACCAGCATGAGGGTGAGGAAGGAAATCCAGATAAGAATTGTCATGGCTGACTCGCAACGGCGGCGCCTGGGGAGGCGCCGCCGTGCATGTTACCAGATTTCAATGTGCGACTATCTATGTTGCTATAGAAATAGGCTGTTTCAGAGCAGGTAGGCATAGATCATGGTCAGTACACCTAGGATACTGCCCAGGAACACGCTGTGCTTGAAGGTGAAGCGGAACAGCCTGCCCTCCTCCGAGCGCGACATGCCGGTCGCGGCCACGGCCACGGCCAGGCTCTGCAGACTGATCATCTTGCCCATGACGCCACCCGCGGAATTGGCGGAGGCCATCAGCACCGGGCTCAGGCCCAGCGAGTTCGCGGTGACCACCTGCAGGTTGCCGAACAGGGCATTGGCGGAGGTATCGCTGCCGGTCAGGAATACCGCCAGCCAGCCCAGCATGGCGCTGAAGAACGGGAACAGCCCGCCGGTGATGGCGAAGGCCAGGCCCAGGGTGACGGTCATGCCGCTGTAGTTCATCAGGTAGGACAGGCCGAGCACTGAGGCGATGGTAAAGAGGGAGAATCCGAGCTGCTGCAGTACAGCGTAAAGCAGCTTGAAGTAACGCACCGGTGACACGCGGAAAACGATGGCCGCCGCCACGGTGGCCAGGGCGCAGGCGGAACCGCCTGCCGATAACCAGTTCAGGTTGTACACAGCCGCGTAGGGCGTGGCGGATTCCACGACGGGTTGCATGCGCTGGACCACGTTGTGCAATCCGGGCCATTCGATGGCGACGGTGACGCTGTTAAGGGCGCCACTGATAATGCCGCTGCCCCAGATCAGCACGAAGATCACCAGGAAGATATAGGGTGACCAGGCATAAATCGTGCGGCCGAAACCGTGGGACTGCACTTCCATCACCGCCTGGGTTTCACCGGCCAGTACGAAGTTGTCCTTCGGATGCCAGAGCTTGAGCAGTACCACCATACCGACGATGGCGGTCATGGCGGCGACGATGTCCACCAGTTCCGGACCGACATTGTTGGAGATCAGGAACTGCATGGAGGAGAAGCACAGGCCGCAGACGACAGCGGCAGGCAGCACGCCCTTCAGGCCTTTCCAGCCGCCCATGACAAGCACGAGGTACGCCGGAATGAATACGGATATCGGCGCGCACAAACGGCCGACCCAGGCGCTGAGCTCCTCAACCGGCAAACCGGTGACACTGGCCAGCGTGGTAACCGGTACGCCGATGGAGCCGAAGGCGACTGGTGCGGTGTTTGCCAGCAGGCAGATGCCTGCGGCGAAAAACGGCGAAAAGCCCAGGCCGGTGAGCATGGCAGCGGCCACGGCGACGGGTGTCCCGAAGCCGGCAGCACCCTCGATGAAGGCGCCCAGCGCAAAGGCGATCAGCATGGCCTGCAGGCGGCGGTCGGCGGTCACGCCGCCGATGGAATCCTTGATGATCTCGAAGTTGCCGGTTTCAACCGTGATGCGGTAGAGCACCACGGCCCAGAACACGATCCAGCCAATGGGGAAAAGGCCGAAGGCAGCACCCATCGTGGTGGAGCTGACGACCAGGCCAACCGGCATGCCGTAGACGCCGATGGCGACGACAATGGCGGCGCCCAATCCGGACAGGGCGGCTACCCAGGCAGGCTTGCGCAGGACACCGATCAGGATGAGCAGCACGAAGATCGGCACGGCCGCGAGCAGGGCCGAGAAACCCAGGCTGTCAGCGACAGGAAGGTAATTTTGTTCCCACATGAAAAGAATCCCCCAAGGACGGTGTTGCTGTTGTTTTCAGTATTGTCGATGTCTAGAAAGGTGCCATTAAACCGCACTGTCCACGGGGATTCCAGCCTGAAGGTCGGGCAAAATAGTCATGGACGCCCACCCCGGCCGTAGCTATGCTTTTCCGGTTTCCTGTCCTGGCGGAGCCCTGGCCATCAACTGGATTTTCATTTCCATCATCGGCTACATCCTGCTGCAACTGCTGGTCTGCTTCGCCGTGATGCGGCGCATGAACGACGAACAGGACTACCTGCTTGCCGGTCGCCGGCTCGGCATGCCGATGATCGCCATGACCATCTTTGCCACGTGGTTTGGCGCTGAAGCCTGCATCGGCGCCGCCGGCATCATCTATGACGAAGGACTCTCAGGCAGCCGCGCCGACCCCTTTGGCTATGCCCTGTGCATTTTCTTCCTGGGCCTGTTTTTCGCCCGCAAACTCTGGCAGCGCAAGATCACCACGCTGGCGGATTTCTACCGGCAGCGCTACGGCCCCCAGGTGGAAAAACTGGGCGTGCTGCTGCTGGTGCCTGCCTCGGTGTTCTGGGCTGCGGCGCAGATCCTTGCCTTCGGCCATGTGCTGACCTCCATTTCCACGTTGCAACTGGATATCGCCATCGCCTTCGCCGCGATCATCGTCATTACCTATACCGCACTGGGGGGTCTGTTGGCCGATGCGGTCTCCGACATCATCCAGGGCACCGTTCTCATCATCGGCCTGGTGGTGATCTTCGTCGTCGTCATGGCGGATATGCCGGACACCAGCGTGCTGGCAGAGGCCCTGTCGCCCGAGCGGCTAAGTTTCCGGGGCCAGGGAGAATCCTGGATGGGTGTCATAAACAGCTGGTCGATCCCCTTCATTGGCTCGCTGTTCGCCGCAGAACTGGTGACACGCATGCTGGCGTCCCGATCCCCCCAGGTGGCCAGGAACGGCGCCCTGCTGGGCGGCATGATCTACCTGATTGTTGGGCTGATGCCCGCCACCCTTGGGCTGCTGGGCCCGGCCCTGATGCCAGGCTTAGAGGACGGCGAGCAGATCCTGCCAATGCTGGCACAGACCCACCTGCATACAGTTGCCTACATCATGTTCATCGGCGCCCTCATGTCGGCCATACTGTCCACTGTCGACAGCGCACTGCTCAATGCCGGGGCGCTTGTTTCTCACAATATCGTGGTGCCCATGCTCGGCAGCACGAATGAACACCTGAAGGTGCGCTACGCGCGCATCTCCGTCGTCAGTTTCGGGGTCATCGCCTGGGTACTGGCGCGGGGGGCGGAAAGCGTTTACAGCCTGGTCGAGGAGTCCTCCGCCTTTGGGTCGGCAGGAATCTTCACTTGCTGCCTGATGGGCCTGACCCAGAACCGCGGTGGCCAGGTCACGGCCATGTCTTCCATGCTGGCAGGCATCATCAGTTACGGAGTACTCGCCTTTGTCGTAAAATACGAATACGCCTACCTGATGTCACTGGTCTGTGCCTTGCTCACCTTTTTCTTGCTGATGTGGTTTGAATCCGAACCCGTACAGGCGCAGGAACCTATTACACAGCCCATTGCCTAAGCAGTATGCTGCCCCAACAATTCTTTGAGTCTTTCAAAATACCCTATGAACAATAAAACTGTCGTCATTCTCGGTGTCATCGCTGGCCTGCTGCTGTTTGTGGCAACCATCCTGTTCCTGGGGGGCGATGATGAACCTGCACCCGTCCTCCGGGAAACCCTGCCGGTTTCCGCAGTACGCCCGCCGGCACCGGTGCCGGTCGAAGTACCGGAACCTGTCGTGACACCTTTCGTTGAGGAGCCTGCAATCGAGCCCGAGCCTGTCATGGTCATCGAGGAGCCGCCTCCTGAACCAGATCCCCTGCCCGGCCTGAATGACAGCGATCGGTTCGTGCAGGCAGAACTCGGTGAACTGGATAATGCCAATGCCGTCCTCCGGCAACTGGCCAGTGCACAGATCATCCGCAAGTTCGTGGTACTGGTCGACGGCATGAGCCGCGGGGATATTCCGGACCGTGACCTGCCGGTCACCGCATTGCAGACCGAAATGACGGTGAACGAGCAGGGTGAAAACCTGTTTCTTCTCGACCCGGTTTCCTACAACCGGTTCAACCTGCTGGTGAACACGTTTGCGGCGATTGACAGTGCCACAATCGCTGAGAAGCTGGACGAATGGGATCCGCTGTTCGAAAGCGCCTATGCCGAACTGGGTTATCCGGATCGCACCTTTGATATGGCCCTCAACCAGGCCATCAGGAATGTCCTGCAGGCGCGAGTACCTGCCGGCGATATATTACTTACCCGTCCGTCAGTGCATTACCACTTTGCCGATCCGGCGCTGGAAAGCCTGACAGACCTCGAGAAACTGCTGATCCGCATGGGACCTGAAAACGCGGCAACGGTGCGGCGCAAGGTCAGGGATATCAGCAACCGCCTGGCTGACTAGGAAGGCATTTCTCACTGGAAGGAAAACAGCGGCGGGAACACGACCACGACGACCGCCGCCCAGGCCGCGTAGACGGGCAGGTAGCCCGTCTGCCAGGACACCAGCGGAGCCAACGCTCCCCTGCCCCAGGCAAAGCGGAAATAGAGCACTGCCGACCACGCCAGGTTGACCAGCAGGATGAGATTCTCGCCCAGCGCCGCGACCCGGTTCGGGCTTAGTCCGAATTCACTGATGCGTCCGGCGATCGCCACCAGGGCAATGAGGTCCGACAGGAGAGCAAACACCACCAGCATCACCTGCAGTTTGTCGAACAGGTTGGGTGGTGCCTCCACATCCCGTGCTGACAGTGAGTACAGCAACAGGCCCAGTACCAGCACCAGTACGATGTCATAGACGATCAGCACTTCCCGCTCCATGCTAATGCCCTGGCCAGTGACCAGCTTGGTAACAAGGAAGCCCGCCAGCAGGAGGGTGAACAGCGGTGTGAATACCCGGGTCAGCACGGGGGCGATGTTTTCGATCACACCCTGCTTGGATTCCACCAGCCAGGCCGCGACGATGAACGCACCGTTCATGCCGCAGGGCAGCACCCACGTGAAGGCGAGTCGCTCAGGGTTCATGCCGATGGAGGAGAACAGGATGAAGGTCAGGCCGATGAAAATCCAGCCGCCAATGGCGATCAGCAGGTAGTAAATGAACTGCTCCCCGGTAAACCGGACGAAATCCATACGGCCGTTGACACTGGCCCAGCGCTCACCGGCATAGGCCAATCCCACGACCAGCCACAGGGCTATGGGCATATGCAGGATGCTCAGCACCTGGGTATTGCCGGCCCTGGCAAAGGGATAGGCATTGGCCACCAGCGCGGCGACCAGGAACGGGATCACCAGTTTCAGCAGGTGGCCATTCGACAATCCGCGCTTCCAGAAAAAATACCCGCACAACCAGGGCAGGACGAAGAACGGGGCATTGACGAGGTAAAACAGGGGCAGTTCCTGGTCGGGCTGCAGGGGGAACAGGCCGGTGATATCCCAGAACTTCAGGGACACGGCTGCGCCCACGGCCAGCAGCAGCGCCACCACCATTTCCCGGTTGAAACCGGCTCCTGCAGCGTCCTGGCCGGCCATGACCAGGTGTTTCCAGAGCCGGTCGGTGTGTTCCAGGGCAAATTCACGGGAAATCGCATCGATTTTACCCAGGCGCCTGATCGCTACCAGAAAGGCCTCATCCTCGCTGAGCCCGCGGGACTGCAGTTCCGCAACCTGGCCCCGCAGGTGGTCCTCGAGTTCGTCGATATCCTCGGGTGCAAGCACGCGACGCTGGCCCAGGAACCGGCGCCAGTCGGCGATCATTGCCTCGATATCGATGAGTGTGTCAGCCATGTTCAGCAAGCCGCTTGCGGCAGGGGCGCCATGATGTTCCAGACCAGGCGCAGGGCATGGTCCACCGCCTGCCACTGCTGACGGTGTTCAGCGAGCTGGGCTTTGCCCTGGCTGGTGAGCTGGTAGTACTTGCGTTTGCGACCGGTTTCGGATTTGCCCCAGCGGGCCTTGATGAATTCCAGCCGCTCCAGCCTGTGCAGGACCGGGTACAACATACCGTCAGTCCACTCCAGCTGGCCATCTGACAATTCCCGGACCCGCTTGATGATGGCGTAGCCATAGCTGTCACCTTCGGCCAGGATGGCCAGTACCAGGGGGGTGGCGGAGGCTGCCATGAGATCCTTGTTGATATTCACAGTTCTGGCCTCAGTGCGCGGATTTTGGGTCCGGCAACGAGGCCAGGAACATGACAAGGTTGACCTGGGCCGCATACATCGCAGCACAATACATTGTACTTCTATGTATGTCAATGTGCGTCAGGGTAAACTATCCGCGCCAATGCGGTAGACGTCGCCCAGGCCATTACCCGGATGGGACAGATATTCCCTGAGTTGCGTGATTGAAGAAAAAGTTCCAGCGGTTTGACCGCGCTCTGAGGTGAAATAGAGTCTGTCCCCGTGGACGAACGGACAGTAGTCGAGTTGGTCGGAGTTGATGCCATTGCCCAGGTGCCGGGCCGCACTGAACGTGCCGGTGCCATCATTGCGGCTTATATACAAATCCCCACGGCCCAGGTCGTCTTCCCGGCCGTAAGCTGTGAATAGCAGGTAACTTTCATCCGGCGCTATAAAGGCATTGAATTCGTAATTGGCCGAATTCACACTGGCACCCAGGTTTTCCACACCAGCCGATATTGCCGGATCATGGCGATAGATATCCTCGGTGCCGATACCACCTTCCCGGTCGGAGGTGAAATACACCACGCCCCTTGCCGACACTGAGGGGTAATATTCATTGCCTGTGCTGTTGATCGGGTCACCGGCATTTACCGGCTCGCCAAAAGCCCCTGTGGCCATATCGACATCAACGAACCAGAGGTCCCAGTCATCCCCTTCCCTGCCGGGACGCGGCCGGGTGGAGGCAAACCAAACCCGTCTACCATCGGGACTGAACATGGGTTCGATGTCAGAGTACTGTCCGGAGAACGGGGCAATTTCCCGTTCAGACCAGGCACCGTTTTCAAACCGACTTAGCAGGATGGTACCGCGTATGTTCCGGGGAAGGTATGTGGTGGTCAGCAGTGTGCTGCCATCAGGAGAAAGGGTCAGGTCTCGATTATTGTACTCATCACTGACCCAGAACAATTCTGGTGAGGATTGAGCAATGGTCGTCGTAGACGCCAGGATGAACACCACCAAAGCAAGGGGGTTCAATAACAAGTGTGCCATTTTCATGATTCAAGACCGCTGGTTTGACCACCAGTCAAAGTATAACGCTCGAAATGGGCCCGGAGGAAAGATAGAATACCGGCAAGTTATTTTAATCCGTGACGCTGTACGACGATTTTGAAAACCGAATTCCTGGGCAAGACAATTTCCGGCCCCTTCACCGTTCCCTCCGGCATCGTTACCTGTGCCGCCCCCATTATCCAGCGCTTCTTCGACCAGATGCCGGAAGTGGGCGTCCTCACTACCAAGAGCATCTGCCTGGAGCCGCGCGCCGGGTACCGTGAGCCGATCCTGAGCCAGTACGCGCCCGGCTGCTTCGTCAACGCCGTCGGCCTGACCAACCCAGGTGCCAGAAAGTCCGCCGAAATGATGGCCAAACTCTCCATTCCGGAAGACCGCTTTCTGCTGGTTTCCATCTTTGGCGGCTCGGTGGAGGAATACGTGGAAGTGGCAAAGATCATGGCGCCGGTATGCGACGGCCTGGAACTGAACCTGAGCTGCCCGCATGCCAAGGGCTACGGCATGGCCATGGGGCAGGACCCCGCCCTCGTCAAACAAATCACTGAAGCAGTAAAGTCTGCTGTCGATATCCCGGTAATACCTAAACTGACACCCAATGTCCCCAATTTCGCGGAAATAGCCGAGGCCGCGGTGGCCGGCGGTGCCGACGCATTATGCGCCATCAATACGGTCGGCCCGGGACAGCACACACGCCATGGCCACCCGGTGCTGAGCAACGGCGAAGGCGGCATGTCCGGCAAGGGCGTGCTGCCCATCGCCCTCAAATGCGTCAACCAGATCAGGCACCTTGACGTCCCCGTCATCGCCTGCGGCGGCCTGTCCAGCGCGGAAAATGTGCGCTCCTTCCGGGAGGCAGGCGCCGACATTTTCGGCATCGGCTCCGCCCTGATCGGCATGACCACCGACGAGATTGCCGAATATTTCAGGGTGCTGTCTCAGGATATGGCGGACGGCAGTGACCATGCCGAGAAACTGGTGCGTTATGACGTGGACATGGAGTTCAAACCGGTCACACTGGTGGCGAACAAACGCGTCTGCGACGACATCTGCATCCTCACCTTCGATGAAAAAGTCCCGGTACAGGCGGGCGAATTCATCTTTCTGTGGGTGCCGGGCCTGGGCGAGAAACCCTTCTCCGCCCTGACCGACGACCCCTTCTCGCTGGTGGTAATCAACCTGGGCCAGTTTACCGAGGCCATGATGAGCCTCGTACCGGGAACCGAATGCTACGTGCGTGGACCGCACGGCATCCCGGTCAATCCGCCCGCAGGCGCCAAGATCATGGCTGTTTCCGGCGGCACGGGACTGGCCGCGGTTTACCAGATCGCCCGCGATTTCGGCGGGGAGTTCGGGGACAACAGTGCAGAAATTTTCTTCGGGGCGCGCAGCGTCGACCGCCTGTACTTCATCGAGGAGTGCGAGGCGATCTGCCCGACCCATATCGCCACCGATGACGGCAGCCGGGGATATCATGGCGTGGTGACGGAACTGTTGCGCAAGCGCCTGGCGGAAATGAACCAGGCGGAACTCGACAGCCTGGTGTTCTACAACTGCGGACCCGAACCCATGGTCCATGCCGCAGTGAAGGTACAGCGGGAATTCTGCAAGCCGCAGCAAATTTTCAATGCTGTGGACTACATGACCAAGTGCGGTGTCGGGATATGCGGAGCCTGCAACTCACCCGACGGTCGTCGCCTGTGTGTAGACGGTCCCTTCATGGTTGAGATCTAGCCGACGGGTATTACCGGCCTGCCCTGGCAACCTTAAAAAACCGATTTGCTCGTGATCGTGGTCAGGTACTCCAGTGCCGCACCGCCGGCCAGGGAATTGCCCGAGGGGTCGAGTCCCGGCGACCATACTGCAACCGAGTATTCGCCGGGCAGTATGCCGATGATGCCGCCGCCGACACCGCTCTTTGCGGGCAGCCCCACGCGGAAGGCAAACTCGCCCACAGCATCATAGAGCCCGCAAGTCAGCATCAGCGAATTCACCCGCTTGACCTGGGATGGTGTCAGTACGGATTCTTTCAGCGTATTGGAATTGCCATGATTGGCAAGATGCAGGGAAGCCGAAGCCAGTTCATGGCAACTTATGGCAATCGAGCACTGGTGAAAATACAGGTCGAGTACTTCTTCAACATCATTTTCCAGGTTGCCGTTGCCTTTGAGAAAGTTCGCCAGTGCCTTGTTGATGAAGCCTGTCTCGGCTTCCGATTTCGCCACAACTTCATCAAAATCGATATCGAAGCTCCCGGAAAGCACACGCATATAGTCCAGCAGCGCCTGCCTCGGGTTTTTCAGGTGGCTTACCAGAACATCGCAAACCACGATGGAGCCGGCATTGATGAATGGATTGCGGGGTTTTCCCTTCTCGTATTCCAGCTGCACGAGCGAGTTGAACTTGCTGCCCGAGGGTTCCCGGCCCACGCGCGACCAGAGCTCCTCCTTGGCATACCCCATGGCCAGGCTGAGGGTGAAAACCTTGGAAATACTCTGGATTGAAAAACGTTCCTGGCAGTCCCCTGTTTCGAAACGGTCGCCGGTTGCGGTCAGCAGGGAAAAGCCAAACTTGTCCGCAGGTATGCAGGCCAGTGCCGGAATGTAGTCAGCTACCCTGCCCTTGTCGAACAGGTGACTGACATGCGCGGGAATTTCCTGGACTATTTTTTTGAAATTCGCCGGCATGTCTTTACCGTAACCGTATTAATTACGGTAACTGGCCTCGGGCGGCAATTGTGCGCCAGTACCCTGGGGTCTGCCGGTTTCCGCCTCGACGTGCACGCGAAGCGTGCCGATGCCGTCGATGCTGGCCTCGATCACTTCCCCTGCCTGCAGGAAGCGCTGCTCACCCCGCACCGCTGTGCCCATGCCGACGCCGCCTGAAGTACCGTTGTTGAGCACGTCACCGGGATAGAGAGTGATCAGGGAGGACGCATATTCGATCAGTTCGTACAGGGAATGGATCATGTCCCCCGCCATGCCTTCCTGCATCTGCTCCCCGCCAACGCTCAGTGTCTGGCGCAGGATTTCCATCGGGTCGCCGTAGAACTCCTTCGGCACGATCCATGGCCCCATGGGCGCGAAGGTGTCATGGCCCTTGCCAACGAACCAGTCCACGCCCTGGAAGCCTCCGGGTGGACGACCACCGCGGTCGGAAATGTCCATGGTCACCATGAAACCGAAGATATGGTCCCAGGCGTTATCCGCCGACACATACTTGGCCGTGGTGCCGATAACAGTGCCCAGCTCCACTTCCCAGTCGATCTGGTTGCGCCCGTAGGGCACGACCACCGCATCATCCTGGCCGATGACCGCGCCCCGGGTCGGCTTCAGGAACAGGTACGGGGCGCCGCGATTGTCACGTCGCGCCTGGCGTGAGGCAGCAACTTCCTCCGGGGTTCCGGTTTCATTGACATGGGTGTAGAAGTTCACCGCGGCATTCATGATCTTGCCGGGATAAAGGATGGGGGGCAGCGTATCCACGCCGGCGACCGGGTGGATGTAGGCAGGGCGGTTATCGTCCAGGGCCCCGCGCAACACCAGGTCGTTCACGATCTCGTAGAGGCGCTTCTTCAGGCCGTACTCGTAGCGTTCAATCAGCCCAAGCATGTCATCCGGCATCGGCACCCGGGGCACCAGGCCATGCTTCTCAAGAGCGGCGTTGGCGGCATCCAGCTCCACGATAAGGGAGTCGCGCAGCACCAGCGCAACTTCGGGTTCGCCACCATTGATGGAGAAGGTACCGACCTTGAACGGCGCCAGTATCTCGTCCGCAGCCTGGGCTGCGAGCAGCGAGGAACAGGAAAGGAGAATGACTGCGGTCAGCAGCCGGAAGATTCGAGCAGGATACATGTCCACCCCCTATGGCCAGTGTACTTTCGAAAGGGGGTCAAGTGTCTCCCCGGGGCCAGGGAGTGTCAAGAGAGCGGCCGTAGGTCGGCATAGGCCCGCAGGGCCGTTTACCGACATTCTTGCAATCGATGTCGGCAAACGGGCTTCGCCCTTTTATGCCCCAGAGGGTAATGCCGACCTACAAATTAGCCTTTGTAAACGGCGTTGGCCGCCGCAACCGCCCTGCCGCTGTTGATGGCAGCGCCCATGCCGGTCAGTACGGCATCCAGGGCACCCAGGCACAGCAGGACATTGGTCTTGCAGCTGCTTTCACCCATCAGGCCGATGCGCCAGACCTTGCCGGCCAGTGCGCCGAGACCGGCGCCGATTTCCAGGTTGTAGTCGTTCAGCAGCGCTGCACGTACCTTGGCTTCTTCCACCCCTGCCGGGATGGTGACGGAATTGAGCTGCGGCAGGCGGTATTCCTGGTCCACGACGAAACGCAGGCCCATGGCTTCGATACCGGCCGCCAGTGCCTGGTGGTGATAGGCGTGGCGCGCCCAGGCCTTTTCCAGCCCCTCTTCCGCAAGCATCACCAGGGATTCATGCAGGCCGTACATGCTGTTGACCGGTGCAGTGTGGTGGTAGGTCCTGCCGCCGGTGCCATCCCAGTAGCCCATGACCAGGCTCATGTCCAGGAACCAGCTCTGCACCTTTGTCTTGCGGTTCTTGATGACATCGACCGCGCGTTCGCCAAAGCTGACCGGGGAAATGCCAGGCGGGCAGGACAGGCATTTCTGGGTGCCAGAATAGATGGCATCGATGCCCCAGCCATCCACGTCCAGTTCGATGCCGCCCAGGCCGGTGACGGAGTCCACCAGGGAGAGGGCGTCATACTGGTGGGCCAGTGCGGTGAGGGCCTTCGCATCGCTGCGGGCGCCTGTGGAGGTCTCGGCGTGGACGAAGGCCAGCAGCTTGGCGTCCGGGTTGGCCTTCAGCGCTTCCTCGACCTTGTTCGGATCAACCGGTTTGCCCCAGTCATCCTGCACCATGATCGCAGTGGCACCACAACGCTCGACATTTTCCTTCATGCGGCCGCCAAAGACGCCATTCTGGCAGACCACGGCCTTGTCGCCGGGCTCCAGCAGATTGACGAAACAGGATTCCATGCCGGCGGAGCCTGGCGCAGAAACGGGGATGGTGAGCTTGTTCTTGGTCCGGAAGGCGTATTGCAGTAAGCCCTTGATGTCATCCATCAGACCGACGAAAGCAGGATCCAGATGACCAATGGTCGGTGCGCCCATGGCCGCGGTGACGCGGGGACTGACGTCGGAAGGTCCCGGACCCATCAGGGTACGTTTCGGCGGGTGGAAGGATTTGCTCATGGTATCGCCTCGGTAAAATTTGTGTTGTGGTTCTGCAAATAAAAAAAGCCGAATAGACGGCTTTTTTCAGGGTGGTACAGGTTAACGATTAATCTTCGTCAGAAGAATCGAAGTCGTCCTCCGGACGATCAACCAGTTCCACGTAGGCCATTGGCGCCTTGTCACCAGGACGTATACCAGCCTTGATGATGCGCATGTAGCCGCCCGGGCGCTCGCTGTAGCGAGGGCCCAGTTCATTGAACAGCTTGCCCACGGCGGCCTTGCTGCGAACGCGATCGAATGCCAGGCGACGGTTGGCTACGCTGTCATTCTTCGCCAGCGTAATCAGGGGCTCGGCATAACCACGCAGCTCCTTGGCCTTGGGCAGGGTGGTCTTGATGATTTCGTGCTCAACCAGGGACGTGGTCATGTTGCGAAACATGGCACTGCGATGGCTCGAGTTCCGGTTGAGTTTTCGTCCTGAATGACGGTGACGCATGGCGAATTACCTGTTAATGCTTCAGTTCTTGGTTCAAGCTGCGCGATTGTCGCCTTTGAGGCTAGACGGCGGCCAGTTTTCCAGACGCAGGCCCAGGGACAAGCCCTTGGATGCCAGTACGTCCTTGATTTCGGTCAGTGACTTCTTGCCCAGGTTCGGGGTTTTCAGCAGTTCCACTTCAGTGCGCTGAATGAGGTCACCAATGTAGTAAATGTTTTCTGCCTTAAGGCAGTTGGCGGAGCGTACAGTCAGCTCCAGATCGTCCACCGGGCGCAGCAGGATCGGGTCGATCTTGTCTTCCTGTTTTTCCGGCTCCTTGATGGAGTCGTTCTGCAGGTCAACGAAGACGCTCAACTGGTGCTGCATGATGGTGGCAGCCTGGCGAATCGCTTCTTCCGGCTCGATGGTGCCGTTGGTTTCCAGTTCCAGAATCAGTTTGTCCAGGTCGGTGCGTTGCTCGACACGGGCATTTTCCACGGAGTAGGTCACGCGGTTAACCGGGGTATAGGAAGCATCCAGCATCAGCTTGCCAACAGAACGGGTGTCTTCGTCTGCATTCACACGGGCGTCAGCCGGCACGTAGCCGCGGCCAACACCGATCTTGATGTGCATGTTGATGGAGCCGTTTTCGTTCAGGTTGCAGATCAGGTGCTCGGGATTGACGATCTCGACATCCTGCTCCAGCGTGATATCGCCGGCAGTGACAGGACCCTTGCCGCTCTTGCTCAGGTTCAGCACGACTTCATCCTTGCCATTCAGGATAACGGCCAGGCCTTTCAGGTTCAGGATGATTTCAATAACGTCTTCCTGGACACCTTCGATGGTGCTGTACTCGTGAACCACACCGTCGATTTCCACTTCTTCAACTGCACAGCCAGGCATCGAAGAAAGCAGGATCCTGCGCAGGGCGTTGCCCAGAGTATGCCCGAAGCCCCTTTCCAGCGGCTCCAGAACTACTTTTGAATGGTACTTGTCAAATTCTTCTACCTGAATAAGCTGGGGTGTCAGAAAGTCGGCTAACGAAATTTGCATGGAATCCCTCTCGGTCGTGGTAAATAACTGATCGTTATTTCGAGTAAAGCTCAACAATCAAGCTTTCGTTGATTTCTGAAGACAGTTCACTGCGTTCCGGCTTGCTCTTGAAAACGCCCTCCATCTTGTCGATGTTCACATCGATCCATTCTACGGGAGCACGGACGGCAGCCTGATCCAGAGCAGACTTGATGCGCAGCTGGTTTCTGGATTTTTCACGGATCGCAATAACATCACCTTCAGCTACTTGGTAAGAAGGAATATTGACAGTCTTGCCGTTCACCTGGATTGCCTTGTGAGAGACCAGCTGCCTGGCTTCCGCGCGAGTGGCGCCAAAACCAATGCGGTAAACAACGTTATCCAGCCTGGATTCCAGGAGCTGCAGCAGGTTTTCACCAGTTGCACCCTTCAGGCGGGCCGCTTCCTTGTAGTAATTGCGGAACTGGGTTTCGAGAACGCCGTACATGCGACGTACCTTCTGCTTTTCACGCAGCTGTACGCCGTAGTCAGACAGGCGGGCACGGCGGTTGCCGTGCTGTCCCGGGACAGTTTCCACATTACATTTATCACCCAGTGAACGAGCACCGCTCTTCAGGAACAGGTCGGTACCTTCCCTTCTGGACAATTTACATTTCGGGCCAATATAACGTGCCATATTCTTTTCCGGTTTCTTTTAACTTTTAACTTTTAACTTTTAGCTTTTAACTGACTTTAAACTTCAACTATTAACTCGTTTGCAGACGAAGCGCGTTTTAAGATGTTTGACGCTGAGGATGAGCAGCAGTTTTATGCCAGAGAAGCCCGCTCAACCGAGCATAACTGGATAGTGATGACCATGCTTAACCGTA
>JALRBG010000191.1 GCA_023257855.1 Pseudomonadales bacterium
ACGATTAGTCTCTGATCTTGTTGTAGCTAGATTAGTTACAAATTACTCTGCTGAAGCAAGGGCTCAAGGCTCAAGATTCGCAAGTAAGGTTAGAGTTCCAAAGAGAGGTGAAGTTGCTTCTACTGCAAAAACTCCAGGTACTGCCGCTAGTCCCTTCGATCCATTGAACTTCGGGTTTTCAGGGGGCTTCCCCACTGCCGCAAATGGCGTAGAATCGGGCGCACGATGAAAATAATAAAATTGCTTTGTCTTGTCCTTGGGGGGATAGCGTTGATGGGCGTGCAGCCCGCCGTTGCCCAGCATGAAACCGCCAGCGACCTGGTCAGCGGCGGAAACGCCTTCCGCCAGTACTGCGCCAACTGCCATGGCCCCGACGGCGATCTCATCGCCCAGGTCGACCTCGGCCACAACAATTTCCGGCAGCCTTATTCCGATGCGCAGCTAGTCGGCATCATCATGAACGGCATCCCGGGAACGCCTATGCCCTCCACGCCGCGTATCACCGAAACACAAGCCGGCATGCTGGTAGCCTGGCTGCGCAGCCTGGGTGAACGTGAAGCCTCCCTGGCAGGCGATGTTGCACGCGGTCGGACCATATTCGAAGGACGGGGTGAATGCCTCGACTGCCACATGATCAACGGCACTGGCTCGGTGCTAGGCCCCGACCTGTCCAGCATCGCCCTGGTCAGGTCGTCAGATGAATTACGCGATTCCCTGTTGGCGCCATCCGCCATCGTGCAGCCGAACAACCGCTTCTATAGCGTGGTGACCAAAGCAGGCGAAGCGGTGACCGGCCGCCTGCTCAACCACGACGCCTTCAGCGTGCAGCTGCTCGATCAGAACCAGCGCCTGCGCTACTTTGACAAATCCACCCTGGACGATTTCGGTTTCAGCGATCCGGATATGCCGACCCTGGGTGCAGACTACAGTGAGCAGGATGTCGCCGACCTGGTTGCTTACATGGCATCGCTGCGCCGAGGAGCCGCTCAATGAGAACACTGCTGGCTGTTGCCTGTATTACCCTGTCCGCAAGTGCACTTGCCCAGATATCCTTCGATGACATTCTCAATGCCGACAACCCGGCCAACTGGCTGAGCTATTCACAGTCGCTGCAAAACCAGCGCCACAGCGCACTCACCGAAATCAATACGGGTAACGTGGACGGGCTGGAACTACAGTGGGTCTGGCAGGCGCGCTCCCTGGAAAAATTCGAGACCACGCCGCTGGTGGTCGATGGTGTTTTGTACACGGTGCAGGCGCCGAATGACGTCGTGGCACTCGATGCCGCCACCGGTCGCATCTTCTGGACCTACCACCATGAACCGGCGCCGTCGCGCACCTGTTGCGGGCGCGTCAATCGCGGCCTCGCCATCCTCGGCAACACCCTGTTCATGGGTACCGTGGACGCGCGCCTGCTCGCCATTGATGCCCGCGCTGGCAACCTGATCTGGAACACCTCTGTCGCCAACCCGGATGAGTTGTACTCGATCACCATGCCGCCCATGGTGGTGGAGGAAAAGGTCTACATCGGCGTCGCCGGCGGCGACATGCCCACGCGCGGCTTTGTCGCCGCGTACAACGTGGCCGATGGCGCGCTCATCTGGAAGACGCACACCATTCCCGGCCCCGGAGAACCGGGCCACGACACCTGGTCGGGCAATTCCTGGATGACCGGCGGTGCCGCCATCTGGAATGCCGGCGCCTACGATCCCGAGGCCAACCTCGTCTACTTCGGCACCGGCAACCCGCAGCCGGACTGGGATGGTCGCGATCGTCTCGGTGACAACCTGTATAGCGACAGCGTGCTGGCCTTCGATGCCGACACCGGCGAAATAAAATGGCATTACCAGTTCACCCCGCACGACGAAATGGATTACGACTCCACCCAGGTGCCCGTGCTGGTCGATCGTGAATGGAACGGCCGCCAGCGCAAACTGATGTACTGGGCCAACCGCAACGGTCTGATGTATGTGCTCGACCGCGTCACCGGCGAGTTCTTGCATGGCAAGCCCTTCGTCGCGGTGAACTGGATGACCGGTTTCGATGACAACGGCCGCCCGATCCGCGCCGAGGGCATGTTGCCGTCACCGCAAGGCACCGTCATTCGCCCGCACGTACACGGCGCCATCAACTGGGCGCCAACCTCCTACAGCCCAAAACAGGATCTTTACTACGTCGCGCACTGGGAGGACTCCGGCATCATGGCCATCGAGGGCCAGTTCCCGCAGGCGCTTGGCGTCAACCGGCGCCAGACCACCATGGGCGATGTCGCGCTCGAGCCCTTCCTCAACAACAACGAGGAAGCCTGGGGTGTCGTGCGCGCCTACGATCCCGACACTCTTGATCCGGTGTGGGAGTTCGATCTCGGCAATATCACCTGGGGCGGCACGCTGTCCACCGACGGCGACCTGGTGTTCGCCGGCGGCAAGGACGGTTACTTCGTGGCGCTGGATGCCAACAGCGGCGAGCTGAAATGGAAAACCAACCTGGGCGGCCAGATCAATGCGGCGCCGATGACGTATGCGGCCGGCGGCAGGCAGTACATCGCCATCGCGGCGGGCTCGGCACTGTTCACGTTCGCCCTGCCTGACTGATTTAGTAATGGAGTGGTAACCCGGTCAAGGAATTGCCAGAATAGGCAACCATGCTTATGCGCTCCTCCCGAATAATTGCCATCTTCCTGCTGTGCTTGGCCGGTAGCTATTCAGTAGCCCAGGATTTTCCGCCCAACGGTCCGATTCCCGACCGCATACAGCGCATCATCAACGGCCATAATCTCCCGGATTCCAGTTTCAGCTTCTATGTGCAGGCGGTGGATTCGAACGCGCCACGATTCGTGTTCAACGCCGGCAAGCCGATGAATCCCGCCTCTGCCGTGAAAACGGTAACCACCCTGGCGGCGCTGGAGTCACTCGGCCCGTCATACACCTGGCGCACCGATCTGTATGCCCTGGGCCCGATCGAGGATGGCGTACTCAGGGGCGATCTCCTGATGAAGGGCGGCGGCGATCCCTTTCTCGTGGAAGACCAGCTGCGCGGCATGCTCAAGTCTCTGCAGCGCGCCGGCGTCGAACATATCACCGGCGACCTGGTGCTGGACGGTTCCTACTTCGATGCATCTGTCGAAGGCGGAGACCTGATCGACAACCAGGCCGGGCGCGCCTACAACACCTTGCCGTATGCCGTCATCGCCAATTTCCAGGCCATGACCTTCTACTTTTATCCGCACCCCAACGGGCGCGAAGTCATTATACGCACCGACCCGCACCTGCCCAATGTCACCATCACCAATCGCCTGCGGCTAGAAAACCGCTCCTGCGGCGGCTACCAGCGCGGCATCAGCTTCAACCTGAACCCGAACGATTCCTCAAAAGTGATTTTCGAAGGCAGCTTCCCGTCACGCTGCTCCCGTTACCAGATGGTGCGCGAGGTGCTCAATGCGCCCGACTACACCTTCGGCCTGTTCAAGTCGTTGTGGCAGGAACTCGGCGGGCAGCTGGACGGAGGCATGCGCGTAGGCGCCGTGCCGGATGACCTGGAAGCCATCGTGGAATGGAATTCACTGCCCCTGTCTGACATCATCAAGTCCATCAACAAGTTTTCCAACAACCTGATGACCCGCCATGTATTGCTGACGCTGGGCGCCGAGGTGCTAGGGCCGCCGGCCACGGTGGAGAAGGGCGTGCAAGCCGTGAAGAATTATCTCGAGCTGAAGAGCCTGGATTCCACCCAGCTTGCTCTCGACAATGGCGCCGGGTTGTCACGTGATACGAAAATAACCGCGGCCATGCTGAATGCGATGCTGCAAGGCGCGTGGCGCAGTCCCTACATGCCGGAGTTCCTCGCGTCGCTGCCGATCAACGGCGTGGACGGGACCATGCGCAACCGCGTGCGCGGCACCAACATGTCGGGCCGCATGCATGTTAAGACCGGTTCGCTGGATGAAGTAGCGGCTGTCGCCGGTTATGTCTATGCCCAGAGCAATACCATGTATACGGTGGTGGGAATGGTCAATCATGACCTAGCCGACCGGGGGCCTGGTGCGGAACTGCTGAATGAATTCCTGACATGGGTATACTTGCAATAATTTGTTTAAAGAGAAGAGAGAGTTGAAGTGAAAAAAGTCCTGAACCCGTTCCAACTGACAACTATCATTGCCGCCCTGTTTATACTGGTGGGCTGTTCCGGGGAAAGCAGTGATGCGCCGGCTGCTGAAGAAGCCGCGGCACCGGCCATGGCTGAGGCCGCCGGTGTCCAGCAGGTACTGACACCGCTGCCGGGCCTGGAAGACGTAGTGCCCGAGCTGACGCAAAAGACCACCGTGCTGATGCGCACCGGGGTCGGCGATATCACCCTCGAAATCTTCCCGGAAGCGGCGCCCAATGCCGCGGCGCGCTTCATCGCCCTGGTCAATGAGGGCTTCTATGACAATACGCCGGTGTTTCGCGTGGTGCCTGGTTTCGTGGCGCAGTTCGGCATCAACTGGCGCGGGGAATTTCCCGAATGGCAGGACCGCAACTTCGACGACGACCCCGTGCTGTTTGCGCATGAACCCGGCACGCTGGCTTTTGCCAAGGCGGGCCCGAACACCAACTCCACGCAGGTGTTCATCAACTACGTGAATAACAACCGCCTGGCGGCGCCGAACCTGAATTTCACCGTCTTCGGCATGATTACGGACGGCATGGCGGCGGCTGAAGCCTTTATTCCCGTCGGCGATCCCAGCGGCGGTCTTGACCAGGGCGCGCTGTGGGAAGACGGCGGCGTCTACCTGGAATCCCTGCCCGCACAACCGGTGATGATCGAGGAAATGCGCGTTATCAACACCATACCCTGAAGCACCCCTTCAGTTTTCGGCAAGACTCTCGTGAATGATCGCCAGCGCCTCCGGTTCGCCGGGGCGGCCGGTGATGGTCTGCGCTTTCTGGCTGAGCAGTTTCTTGAAGGCGGGGGCGCCGGGACAGCCGTCATAGAAGGCGCTGAGCGCCTCGCGATCATCGAAGCTTACATGTTCATCGAAGGTGAGACGGATGACGTCGAGTGCTTCCCATAACACGGCATCGGACGCCATTACCGGCCGGTCGGCCATCCCGGCAGTCCATTCCCATTCGGTCAGCGTCTGGTCGAGCGTGGCCAGGTGCATTTCCATGCGGCGCTTGAGAATGCCTGTCGCCGCGGCAACATTGGTTTCCGGGTGGAAGATGTCGCACCAGATCAGGTTGATGCAGGCCACCAGCAGGTCGAGGAAGGCGCTGGAAGTCAGCTGGCGGTGACGCAGCCAGTCGATGTCGGAAAAATCATCCGGATCGGTCAGCGCACTGTCGAGGAATTCCAGGATCACCAGCACCTCATTCAGGCGCATGTCGTCCCACTGCAGGAACGGCAGCTTCTGGAAATCACCGCTCAGGTTCCTGTCGCTGCGGATCTGCGGCCAGTTGCTGTTGTCCTTCGCCAGCTTGATCCGGTCGTCGGTAAACGGCACCTGGTGGTGGCTGAGCAGGCCGCGAATGAACTGCCCGCGGCCGCGCAGGTCGAAGTAGTGCAGGGTGACGTCCGGGAATTCAGCCATGGGAAGGGTCCTGATCGAAGTGCGTAATGTTGCCAATTATAGTGATCGCGCAAGTAGACTCCACTTTCCTGGCGGGTAAAATTGCACTTTCCCCAAGATATGCCGATTCAGCAAAGCACAGCTTTTTCATGACCTGGTTCCCCCTCGAAGATACCGCCCAGATGCAGGATGGCTACCGGAAGGTGTTCCGGTTGGCCGGCCATCACCTGCTGCTGCTTCACCACGATGGCAGGTCGCACCTGCTCGACAATATTTGCCCCCATGCGGGCTACCCGATGGATGCGGGGAAGGTCATCGACAACCACCTGCGTTGTCCGATGCACGGTTATCTCTTCGATCTCGACAACGGTAACTGCCTGGAGGGTTACGAGGGTCCCTGCAGCGGCGTGCGCGTCTATGCGCTGGAGGAAAGGGATGGCCAGCTGGGCGTTGAGCTCTGAAATCCCCGTAATCGATTAAAGGATCAGCCCGACAATGGCGCCGGTCATGGTGGTGGCGAGGGTGCCGGACACGATGGACATAGGTGACAGGGCAAGAATTTCCTTGCGGCGCTCGGGGCAGAATGTCACCAGGCCGGCTATCATGATCCCCAGCGAACCCAGGTTGGCGAATCCGCACAGGGCATAGGTCATGATGATGCGGCTGTGCTCGCTCAGGGGCGCAGCCTGCAGGTTCACGAAGGCGATGAATTCGTTGAGGATGGTCTTTGTGCCCATGAGTTGTCCGGCGGTGAACGCCTCCTCCCAGGGAATGCCGATCAGCCACATCAGCGGCGCAAAAACCACGCCGAAGATGCCCTGCACGGTGATGGCCTGCCCGTAGACGGCGGGCAACAGTGACAGTACTTCGTCGGCCAGCGCCGCCAGTCCCACGAACACCACCAGGGTTGCGACGATATTCACCAGCAACTTCATGCCGTCCGCTGTACCGCGCATGATGGCGTCCATATTGCCGTCGTAATGCAGGTCGTGTTCGGCGCGTGCCGTGGCGTCCGTCACTGACACTGACAACACCTCGTCCAGCGGTTTCATCATCATCGCCAGCATGATCGCGGCCGGCGCACTGATCACGGATGCCACCAGGATGTGGGACAGCGGCGTATCGATGACACCGGTGAGCAGCGTGGCGTACAGGCCCATCACGGTGCCGGCCACCGTGGCCATGCCGCAGGTCATGAGAATAAACAACTCGGCCTGAGTCATGCTATGCAGGTAGGCGCGGATCAGCAGGGGCGATTCCACCATCCCGAAAAAGATATTGGCCGCGGCACCGAAGCCTACTTCGCCGCTAAGGCCGAAGCTCTTCTGCAATACTTTGCTGAATGCATTCACGACCACGGGGATGACGCGCCAGTGCCAGAGCAGGGCGGATAGCACACTCAGGAGCAGCAGGACGGGCAGGGCGGTGAACGCCAGGCTGCCGATGTTGCCCGGTTCGGTCACGGCATAGGGGGCGGGACCGCCGCCGACGAAGCCGAACACATAGGCCGTGGCGGTTTCCGTGGCGCGAATCAAGGCTGAAATGCCGCGGTTGAGCAGCAGTAGTACCTGCTGGAAGGGTCCAACTTTCAACAGCAGCAGGGCAAACAGGAACTGAAGGCCCAGGCCGGCAGCAATCACTTTCCAGGACTGGCGCTGCATGCCTCCGCACAGCCAGGCCAGGAGGAGAATGGCGATGATGCCCAGCACGCCCTGGAAGGGAATATCACTGCTCACAATTGCCCGGCACCCTGCTTATAATGAAACACGGACATCCTAATACAGGAATTGCTCGTCATGAAAGACAGAATCCACCTGAAATTCCCTTTCAACGCCGTTTTCGACATGGTTGCCGTTGATGACTAGCCTTCAGGATTATGCCAGCGTGCACTAGCACTGGGGCAACATCGTGATTCATATCATCAGTGTGCCGTTCTTCATGGCCAGTGAGCTGATCGGTGTGCTGCGGTTGTTGTCAAGCGACCTGGTGGCCGTGTCGGCCAGTATCGCTGTCGCCGTCTTGGCTATTGCCCTGCAGGGCATCGGCCACCAGCTGGAGATGAATTCGCCACCGCCTTTTACTGGTCCACTGGACTCCATCAAGCGGATATTTGCCGAGCAGTTCTGCCGCTTCTGGCTGTTCCTGGTGATGAAGTTCCAGGGCCTGCTCTAGAATTTTTCACTGATAAATCCTGCAGGGTCTTTATAATGCGCCCTTTGCCGTAATCTCGGGCAGCAGCACACCCCATGAAAAAAGACATTCTCAAGATGGCCCTGATCCTGGGTTCGCTGAGCTGGATCGGGCCGTTCGCCATCGATATGTACCTGCCGGCCATGCCGGTCATCGCCGATGACCTGCAGGCGTCCGTGTCCGCCTCGCAGGCGACGCTGATGGCCTTCTTCATTTCCTTCGGCGCCAGCCAACTCGTGTATGGTCCCGCCACCGACGTGATGGGCCGCAAGCCGCCATTGTATTTCGGGCTGGTGGTGTTCGCGCTGGCTTCCGTTGGCTGCGCCATGTCACCCACCATCGAGATGCTGATCGCCATGCGTTTCATCCAGGGCATCGGCGCCGCCGCGGTCATGTCCATCCCGCGCGCCGTCATCCGTGACTGCTATACCGGCAATGATGCCACGCGCCTGATGTCCACCATCATGCTGATTATCGCCGTGTCACCCATGCTCGCACCGCTGCTCGGCAGCGCCGTGATCGTGCCCTTCGGCTGGCGTGCCGTTTTCATCGCCGTGGCGATGGCCACCGGCCTTGGCTTCGCCATGACGCGGTTCGCCCTGCCGGAAACCCTGAAGCCGGAAAACCGCAAGCCATTTAAAATGAAGGAATTGCTGGGTGCGTTTGGCGTGTTGTTTCGCGATACCCACTACATGGGACTGACGTTCATCGGCGGCATGGGCATGGGCAGCTTCTTCGCCTTCCTGGCGACAAGCTCCTTTTTATACATGGACTATTACGGATTGACCTCCTTCCAGTACAGCCTGGCTTTCGCCCTCAATGCTTTCGGTTTCTTTGCCGCCAGCCAGGCGGCCGCCAACCTGGAGGCGAAGTTCGGGGTGATGAAAGTGATCAGGTGGGCGGTGGCCGGGTACTGCACTTCCGGCTGTCTGCTGTTCGTGCTGGTGATGGCCGGGTTCGATGCTTTCCCGGTGCTGGTGGGCGGTTTGTTCTGCACCTACGCCTTCCTCGGCCTGGTGCTGCCGACCTCCATGGTGCTGGCCCTGGAAGACCATGGTCCCATCGCCGGTACTGCTGCCGCCCTCGGCGGCACCCTGCAGATGATGGTGGGCGCGATTGCCATCGCCATCGTCAGTGCGGTGTTCAACAATACGCCGGTGCCGCTGGTTTCAGCGGTAGCCTTCTGCGCAATCGTTGCCGTGGTGCTGTCCGTTTTCGCCCTGAAAAAACCGGCAGCCTGATAATCAGGGTGCCCGGCAGGAAAAGCTGGCGGCATCCATGGGATCGCCGCTGCCGTTGTACACTGGCGCTTCCGGCCAGGCACAGGTTGGCCGGGTAAACTCACCCAGCGCGTTTTCCGACCCGGAGAAGCCCGGCGGCGGCGCCGGGTGTGTCCCCATCAGGGTGCCGGGCGCGTTGCCTTCCTCCACCCAGGCTTCCATGGCGGACAGCCAGTCCACGTCGCCGGCGCCTTCGCCGCCCGAGCAGTGGCCCATGCCCGGAATCTGGTAGTAGCGCACACCGTCATCGAAGGCCTGCTCACCGAGCGTGGCGATCACGTCATTCACGTAGTTCAGCGTGTTGCCGTAGGAGATCAGGCCGTCATAGGTGCCGTGGTAGGTGATGAGCTTGCCGCCGTTACCGAGGAAGGCAGAGATATCGGGATCCATGGCGATGATCTCGGCGCCGATGTCCATCGCGGGCGGCATGT
>JALRBG010000125.1 GCA_023257855.1 Pseudomonadales bacterium
AGCCTGAAGGAATGGCGCCGCCGACTACCTCGCTCTTGAACTCGAAACCTCCGCCTTCCGGCAGCGGCTCGACCCGCAGGTAGACCTCGCCAAACTGGCCGGCGCCGCCGGTCTGTTTCTTGTGGCGATGATGGCCTTCGGCATAGAGCGTATCGAAGGCCAGGGACGACTTGCCGGATCCCGAAATACCGGTGATCACCACCAGCTTGTCGCGCGGTATGGTGACGTCGATATTCTTCAGGTTGTGGGTGCGGGCACCCTGGACGATGATGTTTTCCATGATTTGATGGTACGGCGTGGTTCGATGCCACAGTGGCGAAATCAAACGGACAATTATACGCTCGAAAGCAATTTCTAATCGAATTTTTTCAGAAGTCTGCTAGACTTGATGGCAGAACAAATTCAGCAAAATCCACAGGAGGCGTACGTGGCAAGTAGAGGGGTAAACAAGGTTATTCTGGTCGGCAATGTGGGTGCAGACCCCGAAACACGGTACATGCCGAACGGCAATGCAGTCACCAACATTACCCTGGCCACGAGCGAAACCTGGAAGGACAAGAACACCGGTGAGCAGGTGGAACGCACCGAGTGGCACCGCGTCACCTTCTACCAGCGCCTGGCGGAAATCGTCGCCGAATACGTGCGCAAGGGCTCCAAGCTGTACGTCGAAGGCCGCCTGCAGACCCGCTCCTGGGAGCAGGACGGCGTCAAGCGCTATGCGACCGACATCATCGCCAACGAAATGCAGATGCTGGACAGTCGTGTCAGCGGCGGTGGTGGCGGCGGCAACAGCGGCGGCGGCAATTACCAGTCCTCGCAGCCCTCGCGTCCGCAGAGCGCGCCCCAGCCGGCACCCGCCGACATGGACAGTTTCGACGACGACATCCCGTTCTAGTCCCGAAACCGGCTGCAATTCCTATTGTCCCTGCCGCAGGGCCTGAACAGGCTGCCATGGCATTTCCCTGCGGGGGGCATTGTCCAGTAAGCTATATCCTCAAGCCTCGACAGACGCCTGGTGAACAGGTCGGGAAATCGTGAAGTTACTTGTATTTGGAGCCAACAGTCAGCTGGGGCGGGAGCTTTGCACCCTGCTGACAGAGCGTGAAGTCGATTTCGTCCCGTTGGCGACGGACGACGTGGACCTGCTCAAGCACAAGGAAGTCGTCAAGGCGGTCACCCGCGCCAATCCAACCCAGCTCATCAACGTTGCCACCTATGCCAACCTGCAGAAGGCCGAAGCGGATGCCGAGTCCGCGCGCCTGTGCGACCTGGTCAATACCGAGGGTGTGACTGGCCTCGCACGCGTCTGCGGGCAGCTGGGCATCCCCATGCTGCATCATTCCTCGAGCTACGTATTCGACGGTAGGAAAAAGGAAACCTATACCGAGGAAGACGAGACCAATCCGACCTGCCGCTATGGCCAGAGCAAGTGGTACGGCGAGCGCGCACTGCGCGAGGAGGCGGAAAAACACATCATCCTGCGGACCGACTGGCTGTTCAGCCGCTATCGCAGCCAGTATTTCCAGAACCTGATCGACACCTGCAAGGGGCAGAAGGGCAGGGTCAGCGTGGTGGATAACCGGTTCAGCCCGACACCCGCCAGTGACGTGGCCAGGGTGATCCTTGGAATCGCCCTGCAGGTGGATTGTAACGCCTCAGTCTGGGGCACTTACCACTACAATGCCATGCAGCCGGTAAACCAGGATGCCTTCGTGCAGCTGGCGCTGGAAGAGGCGGCCAAACATGACAAGCGCCTGGAGAAGGTCATGCCCGACCTGGCCATCGAACTGCTGCCCGTGGAGGCGCCCTATATCCATAACTCGGCACTGAACTGCACGAAAATCATGGCCACCTTCGGTATCAAGCAGCGCTCCCGTGGTCCGGGTGTGGTCGAGCTGATTGAAGCCCTGTACGGTGTGCGCAAGAAGACACCGGCGGCCAAGGCCAAACCGAAAGTCGAGGTAAAACCGCAAGCGGCTGTCGAGGCCGAGGCGCCGCCATCGAAAAAGGGCAAGGCCGGTCCGGCTGCCAGCCGCAAGAAAACCGCTAAGGCGAGTTCCCCAAGGCGAGCGAAGCGGCCCGCCAGAAAAGCCGCAGGGCAAAAACAGTCACCATCGCCTTGATCAGGCGGCGAAAGAAAATATCCGGCATGCGGTTGAGCGAATGCCTGCCGAGGGCGGTACCGGCGACGCCGGTGACCCACGACAGCAGGATGAGCGGCAGCCAGGTCATGTAATCGAATCCCGCCAGGAAATACCCCACTGTCTTGAACAGCGACATTGCCAGCAGCGTGCCGGCAATGGTCGCCACCACGCCTTCCTTGGGCAGCTTGCTGTTCACCATCAGCGATTGCATCAGGCCGCCGGCTCCCGACACCGTCGACAGGAAGGTATGGATGATGCCCACCCAGAACCAGGGTTGTGGAATTTTCGCTGCGATATTCTGCGAGGCCTGGCCGCTCGGCACCCAGCTGAACCAGAGCATGACCGATCCCAGGAGCAGGGCGATGGCGATGTCGGACAGGCTGAAATAGATCAGCGTGCCGATGAGGGCGCCGATAATCGCGCCGGGGATGAAAGGACCGGTAATGCGCCAGTCGATGTGGTGCCAGAACTGCACCGTACGGGTTACCTGGCCGGCAAACACGAACACACCGTTCAGCGGTATGACGATATTGATGGGCATGATTTGCGAGCAGGTGGCCAGGATGAGCAGGCCGCCGCCCATGCCGGCCACCGTGGACAGGTAGGCGCCGCCAAAGACGATCAGCGGAACAACATAGATCAAATAATCAGTCACAGGGAAGGGCCGCAGTAAAGAGGCAGGCATTATAGCGGAGGAACAGGCAACAAGGGACAAGGAGCAAGGTTGCCCCCCGTAGGTTAGAATACGGCCCCTGTATAGAAGCGGTTATTCACATGTCCCAGTTGATCCCCCTGGAAAAAGCCCTGGCCTTCCTGCTCGGTGATGTGCAGGCAAATCCTGCGGTCATCGAAGTGCCCCTGCCTGAAGCGCTCGGGTGCGTGCTGGCACGATCCTGCACGGCGGCAATCGATGTGCCCGCCTTCGACAACAGCGCCATGGACGGGTATGCCGTCAACACGGCTGATCTCGACAAGCCGGGGTGCACCCTGCCAGTGTCGCAGACCATTGCCGCCGGTCATCCGGGGACAAGCCTGTCACGAGGCACCGCGGCGCGCATCTTTACCGGCGCACCGATGCCGGCAGGCGCCGATGCCGTGGTCATCCAGGAAAACACGCAGGCCGCCGATGGCAGGGTTGCCGTCATGGTATTGCCGAAGCCCGCCGAAAACATTCGCCTGAAAGGGCATGACGTGGGCAAGGGAGAACTGATCCTGGAGGCAGGGCATCGCCTGCGGCCGCAGGATCTTGGCCTGCTGGCCTCGCTCGGCATCGCTGCGGTGACCATAAAAAAACCGCTGACCGTCGCCATCATCAACACCGGCGACGAGGTGGTTGCTCCGGGCCAGCCGCTGAAGCCAGGCCAGTTGTATGACTCCAACAGCTTTACCCTGGAAGGGCTGCTCACCGGGCTGGGCATGCAGGTAATAAAGAAAGGCATCGTGGAGGATTCCCTGGCCAGTACGCAGGCGGCTTTGCAGGCAGCTGCCGCCGATGCCGATTGCATCATCACCACCGGCGGTGTGTCGGTGGGTGAGGAGGATCATGTCAGGCAGGCGGTGGAAGCGCTGGGCCAGCTGTCATTGTGGAAGCTGGCGATCAAGCCTGGCAAACCGTTTTCCTACGGCCGCATCGATGGCAAACCGTTCTTCGGCCTGCCGGGCAATCCCGTGGCGGTCTTCGTTACGTTTGCCATGCTGGTGCGGCCCTACCTGCTGGGCACCCAGGGCGCTGCCGCTGACAAGGTACCGTATGTCAGCGTGAGGGCAGGTTTCGACATTGCCGCGGCGGGCAGCCGCCTGGAGTTCCTGCGCGTGCGGCTGGTGGCTGACGGCGAGGGCGGCCAGGTACTGGATGCCTTCGGCAACCAGGGCTCCAGCCTGATGACGTCCCTGGCCTGGGCCGACGGCCTGGCTGAAATTCCTCAGGGCAAAACGGTGTCTAAAGGGGAGTGGCTGAAATTTATTCCCTTCAGCGGTATTCTCTGATCACTGCCATGTGCGACGTCCTGCGAAAACACCTGCCCTTGTGCGCCCTGCTGCTCCTGGTTTCCTGTGCCGGGACCGATAGCGGCACCGTGGTGTATTCCCCGGAGCAGGCACCTGATGCAGTATCGGGACCAGACCAGGTAGCAAATTCAGGCAACGATCCTTTCGTGCGCCAGCGCATTCTGGCGGACATGCTGTACGAGGCGCGCCTGGCCTTCGATGACAATCGCCTGACCTCTCCGGCGGGCAGCAATGCTTACGACGGGTATCGTTCCGTGCTGGACCTGGACCCGGACAACGCCGTGGCCCTGCAAGGACTGCGTGACATCGTGCAGCGCTATATCGAGCTGGCCGATGCCGCCATCGATCTGCGCCAGTTCGACAATGCCGGGAGCCTGCTCGACCGCGCCGCGCGCATCGACCGTGACGATGCCGCCCTGGCCGAGGCCCAGGCGCGTCTGGCGCAGGCGCGCGACATCGACATGGATGTGTTCGCCCTCGATGCCGATCAGTTGAGCAATCGCGGCCTGGAAATCATGGTCGAGCTCGGGGAGATCGGCCAGTACATCCGCGACCGTGAGGCCGTGTTCCTGATCAATGCCCGCACCGACGAGGAAGGGCGCTGGATCTACCAGACCATGCGCAATGCGGTGGGCGGCTACCGACTGCGCGGCAATATCGCCGTGGACAACATACCCAGTATCCAGGTCGTCATACCGAAATCCTGAAGAGGCAACATCATGCATATCCTGAACCGTAATTCCCTGGCCGTCCTGCTGTTGGGCTGCTTGCTGCCGGTCATCGCCTGGGCGGCGGCGAACCCGGTTGTCCAGGTGCGCAATGGTTTCGTGCGCGGCCTGCCGCCCGGAACCACCAATACGGCGGCCTACATGACGCTGGTGAATACAAGTGATGAAGCGCTGGTCCTTACCGGCACCATGAGCCCCGCGGCCACTTCGGCGATGCTGCATAAAACCGTGCACCACGAGGGTGGGATGATGGCCATGGAGCATGTCATGACGGCCACGCTGCCTGCCCGCGGCCAGCTTAAGCTGGAGTCCGGCGGCCTGCACCTGATGCTGATGGGACTGAAACGGCCGTTGCGCGAAGGCACCAACGTCGAGGTTACCCTGCAGTTCGAAGGCGGCTATTCACTGACGGCCGACCTTCCGGTGGTCAGCGTCCTCAAAGAGTAGCCGGTCTCAGTCCAGGGTGGGCCCTTTCTTCACGGGATATTTGCAGTTGGCGTAGACCATTGCCCCGAACGTGGCAAAAAAGCCCAGCACGGCACCCGGGTAGCCGGATACCACGAAGGTCTGGATAAGCGCCGAGACCAGGAAACAGAGCGATCCCCACACGACGACGGCCCCGCCGACTGGGTTCGCGAATATGTGCAGGCCCGCCGCAACCACTTCCCCGAGCTCGACGCGCTGGGCGAGACCCT
>JALRBG010000254.1 GCA_023257855.1 Pseudomonadales bacterium
GGTTCATCTCGTGGCCGATGAAAGGACCCAGGTACTGGTTGGTATGGGTTTTCTTCTTGCCATCGTAGCGGCGGTAATTGTGGCCGGACATGACGGTCATGTCCTGCAGGTGGCACTCGCCGCCCTCTTCGCAGACCGGGCAGTCGTGCGGGTGGTTGATCATGATGCTTTCGATGGCCTGGGCACGGAAGGTCGCGGCTTTCTCGATGGAGTAGCGGGCACCCTCTCTCGGCGCGGTCATGCACGCCATGTTCAGGCGGCCGCGCTGGTCTTCCTCGTTGGCATACTCGATGACCGCACACTGGCGGCAGGAGCCCACCGAGCCCATGCTCGGGTGCCAGCAGAAATATGGCAGGTCCTCACCCGCCGAGAGAATCTCCTCCAGCAGGTTGTTGTTTTCGTCCACTTCAAGGACTTTGCCATCTACGGTAATCTTTACCACTTTCTTACCTCGATAAAACCTTATATATCAGTTATTTATATCGATTATTTAATGTTTTTTATAGCTGCAGCCATGGGCCACATGGTCTTCAAACTCGGCCCGGTAGTGTTTCAGCGCGCTCTGCAGCGGTTCCGCAGCCCCGGGTGCCAGGGCGCAGAAGGTATTGCCCGGGCCCATGTAAGTCGTCATTTCCTGCAGGATCGCGATGTCCTTCATCTCTCCCCTGCCTTCTTCCATCTTGTTCAGGATGTGCTCCACCCAGGGCAGGCCGTCCCGGCAAGGGGTACACCAGCCGCAGCTTTCGTGGGCGAAGAACTTGATCAGGTTGCGTACACAACCGACCGGGCAGGTCTTGTCGTCCAGCACCATGATCAGGGAGGTTCCCAGGCGGCTGCCGGCCTTCTGCACGGCGCCCGGATCCATGACCAGGTCAAGATGTTCCGGAAGCAGGAAGTCGGTGGAACCGCCGCCCGGCAGGAAGCCCTTCAGTTCATAGCCGTCCTGCATGCCGCCGGCGTAATCCTCCAGCAGCTCGCGGAAGGTAATGCCGACCGGCACTTCCCAGCAGCCCGGGTTCTTCACACGGCCGCTGACGCCGGAGATGCGGGTGCCGACGAAGTCACCCTTGCCCAGGGCCTTGTACCATTCAACGCCGTTGGCGACGATGCCGGGAATATTGCAGATGGTCTCGACATTGTTGACGACGGTCGGGCGTCCCCACAGGCCGCTGACCTGGGGGAACGGCGGTTTGGCGCGCGGGTTGGCGCGCTTGCCTTCGAGGGCGTTGATCAGGGCGGTTTCCTCGCCGCAGATATAGCGGCCGGCACTGGTGTGCAGGTAGATATCGAGGTCAAAGCCCTTGCCCAGGATATTCTTGCCAAGCATGCCGGCGTCATAGGCTTCATCGATCGCCTTGAGCAGGCGCTGCTCGCACTCGATGTATTCACCGCGCAGGAAAATGTAGCCGGTGGTGGCCTGCAGGGCCCAGCAGGTCGTGATCATGCCTTCGATCAGCAGGTGCGGGTCGTGCTCGATGAGCAGGCGGTCCTTGAAGGTACCCGGCTCCATCTCGTCGCCGTTGATGACCAGGTAACGGGGCTGGCCATCGGGTGGCGGCACAAAGCTCCACTTCAGGCCCGTGTTGAAACCGGCACCGCCGCGACCACCCAGCCCGGCTTCCTTCACCATATTGATGAGGTCCTTGGGCTCCATGGTCAGGGCCTTGCGCACACTCTCGTACCCGCCGGCAGCTTCGTACTGCTGGAAGGTGAACGGCGCGCGGCCGATCTCGATGTTCTTTGTAAGCGGTTTATCAGTAGCCATAGTGTTGTTCGTTAACCATCCAGTTCCACGGGGCTGCCGTCGCGGTAATGGGCAATAATCTGGTCGATCTTCTTCGGCGTCACATTGCGGTAGGTTTCGCGGTTCACCATCATGACCGGGGCCTTGTCGCAGGCGCCCAGGCAAGGCACGGGAATCAGGGTGAACAGGTCGTCCTTGGTGGTCTCGCCGTAATTGATGCCAAGCGTATTGGTAATGTGTGCCTGCAGGTCGTCACAACCGAGCATCCAGCAAGCGACGGAGTCGCACAGCAGGATGACGTTCTTGCCGACGGGCCGGCGGAAAATCATGTTGAAAAAGGTTGCCACTCCCTCCAGTTCGTCCGGCGGGATATCCAGGTATTCTGACACTGCGAGCAGGCTTTCATCGGATACCCAGCCCTGGTATTTCTGGACGATCTTCAGGGCTTCCAGGCCCACGGCCTGGGTATACGGGTAATGGGTCTTTTCATGCTCGATATCATGAATTTCCTCATCCGTCAGTTTGCGCGCCTTGATGGCAGTTGTGGCAATAATGTTATTCATATGTCTCTGAAGTTCGGGTGAGCCCCACCTTGTCTCTTTCCTCTTTCCTCTTGCCTCTTACTTGTCCACGTCGGCCATCACGAAGTCGGTGGTTGCGACCACCGCGGTGAAGTCCGCCAGCATCAGGCCCTTGCTCAGGAAAGGTATGGCCTGGATATGAATGAACGAGGGAGTACGAATACGTGTCCGGTAGGCACCGCTGCCGCCGTCGTTGACCAGGTAGTACATGTTCAGACCCTTGGTGGCCTCGATGGTCATGGACACTTCGGTCGGATCGATGATCGGCCCCCAGCTCACGCTCAGGAAATGGTCGATCAGGGTCTCGATGTCGAGCTTGCTCTTTTCCTTGATCGGCGGCGTGGTCAGGGGATGATCGGATTTGTAAGGACCGGACGGCATGTTCTCCAGGCACTGCTTGATGATGCGGCAGCTCTGGCGCATCTCTTCGACGCGTACGGCAGCACGGTCATAGCAGTCGCCGTTGACGGCGATGGGCACATCGAACTCGAAGTTTTCATAGCCACTGTACGGGCGGTTTTTGCGGTAATCCCATTCCAGGCCGGTGGCGCGCAATGCGGCGCCGGTCATGCCCCAGTCGAAGGCGTCCTGGGTATTCATCACACCCACACCGCGGGTACGCTGGCGGATCGTGGTGTTGGCCATGATCATCTTGTCGTATTCGGCCAGGCGTTTCGGGAAGTATTCCACGAACTCACGGATGCGCTTGTCCCAGCCATTCGGCAGGTCCTGTGCCACGCCGCCGATGCGGAACCAGCTTGGGTGCATGCGCCCGCCGGTGATGGACTCGATGATATTGAAGGCTTTTTCGCGGTCTTCGAAGCAGTAGAACAACGGTGACAGCTGGCCCAGGTCGACGGCCCAGGTGCCGTAGAACAGGAGGTGGCTGCAAATCCGGAAAAATTCGGCCAGCATGACGCGGATAGTCTTCACGCGGTCAGGCACTTCGATGCCGGCCATCTTTTCTACCGCCATGACGTACGGCAGGTTGTTCATGACCCCGCCGAGGTAATCGATGCGGTCGGTATAGGGTATATAGGTATGCCAGCTCTGGCGTTCGCCCATCTTCTCGGCGCCGCGGTGGTGATAGCCGACGTCGGGGACGCAGTTGATGACGTATTCGCCGTCCAGCTGGAGCACGAAACGGATGATGCCGTGGGCGGCTGGATGGTTCGGGCCGAAGTTCAGGAACATGTACTCGGACGTATCGGAGTGGTCGGTCAGGCCCCACTCTTTCGGGTCGAAGCGCATGGCTTCCTGCTCCGCGTCCTGGATTTCGTCGCTCATCCGGAACCAGTCCATCTCCGTGGCGCGCGCCGGGTGATCCTTGCGCAGCGGGTGTCCGACCCAGGTGGGCGGCGTGTAGATGCGCTTCTGGTTCGGATGGCCTTCTACATTGATGCCGAACATGTCCCACATTTCACGTTCGTGCCAGTTGGCTGCAGGCCACAGGGAGATCACGGTGGGAATGTTCAGGTCGGATTCCTTCAGGGCAACCTTCAGACGGATATCGCGGTTGCCCGAGAAGGAGATCAGGTGGTAAACGACAGTGAAGTCACTGTCCGGCTGGCCCTGGCGATTGACCCTGACCCGTTCGTCGATGGCCGTTACATCCAGCAGCATCTCGAAGCGCGGGCGGAAATCGTCACGCAGGTAGCGCAGCACGTCCATGATCTTGGCGCGGGGCACCCACAGGGTCGACATGCCCTCGGCGGTGTGCTGACGGACAAAGGTGGATTCACCGAATTTCCGGTACAGGGCATCGATTTCCGCGGGGAGCGGCGCCTGGGTTGCCTGTGCTTCTTGTTCGCTTGTGGTATTCAAAATCAGTCTCTTGCCGGGCCTTCATCTATATGAATCAGGCCAACTCAATACGTAATTACTTGTCCTGGTCGTGGACGCCTTTCTTGCCTTCCACAACATCCCAGTAGCTCGGTCCGGTTTCATCCGGGCTCACCAGCTCGGTGGCCGCAATACGGTTTTGCAGGCGTTTTTCACGCTGGATCTCCACCTTTTCGCGCTCGTAGATGCCCTGGTCGCTGATGACCCAGCTTACCGGGCGACGCTTCTTGCCGATGGAATCCTGCAGCAGGTTCAGGCCCTGCAGCAGCGCTTCCGGACGCGGCGGGCAGCCGGACACGTACACGTCCACCGGCAGGAATTTGTCCACGCCCTGGACCACGGAATAGATGTCGTACATGCCGCCGGAGTTGGCACAGGAGCCCATGCAGATGACCCAGCGCGGCTCCATCATTTGCTCGTACAGCCGCTGTACGACCGGGGCCACCTTGCGGAATACGGTGCCGGCAATGATGATCATGTCGGCCTGGCGCGGCGTGGCACGGAATACCTCGGCGCCGAAACGGGAAATATCGTGGCGATTGGAGATGGCGGTGGCCGCCTCCACATAGCAGCAGGAAAGGCCAAAGTTGTAGGGCCACAGGGAATTTTTGCGGCTCCAGGCCAGCATGTCTTCCAGCGTGGTCATGATGACATTCTTGCGAATGTAATCGTCGAACTGACCCATGCCGGGGCTCGGGCCGGCGACTTCTTCAGGACGGACGAGTTCCCAACTCATTAGTGGTGACCTCCGTGGCCATGGTCTGCCTTGGCTTCTTCGATGATTTTGCGTCCATTCCTGATATTCACGACACCGCCGTCGCCTTTCATGCTATGCAGGTCATGCTGCTGGCGGGCAGTTCGCCATTCGAGGGCGCCGCTGCGCCACAGGTAGATCAGTCCGGCGATCAGGATGGAGATGAAAATGAACACTTCGATGAAACCGACCCAGCCGGCCTCGCGGATGGAAATGGCCCAGGCGAACAGGAATACCGCTTCCAGGTCGAAGATGATGAACAGGATGGCTGTGAGGTAGAACGGAACGTTGATCTTGATATTGGGGGAGCCGGTTGGCACCACGCCGGATTCGTAGACATCGTGTGTAGCGTGGTCATTGCGCTTTTGGCCAAGCAGTGCGGAGGCGATCAGAAGGCCGACGATGGCGGCCACGACGATACCGCCGTAAAGAACCAGGGGAAATAAATCGATATTCAAACCTGCCAACCTTGTCTTGTCTGTGCTTTGATGCGGGCCACACTCACCAAGCTGTTCTGGGTGACCCGTTGTTGCCTGACCCGGTGCGCGGCACAATCTTTCCGGCCATCCTGCAAACACCCTGATATGCGCAACGGTAACCAGGTACGGGCCTGTTACCTCTGCCTTGATGGTGTGTTGTTCCGGATGTCGGGGCCGGCCAGCAAAAACGGTCCCGTGCAGCTTCTCTCAGTCAGTAATGTCCTGTCGGGGACAGGCATCATTGAGGGCAGGAAAATTTTCTTAAACAGCCTCTAAAAAGGCAAAAATTTCACTGCTTCAAGCGGGGTGCCAATTTACACTTTCAGCGATTTTCATTCAAGTGTTTTTTCCCGGAATACCCGCTTAAATCAAGGGCTTCAGGGGAATTCCCCAAACAGGAACGGTTCTTGATGACAACGGCCTGCGCCATTGTGTTCTGGCTAGAACAATCTGTTTATGCCATTTAACGCAGCGACCTTGTAAGCCTCGGCCATGGTCGGGTAATTGAAGGTGGTGTTGATGAAATATTTCAGGTTATTGGCCTTGCCGCGCTGGTTCATGATGGCCTGCCCGATATGGACAATTTCGGAGGCCTGGTCGCCGAAACAGTGGATTCCGAGGATTTCCAGGGTACCGAAATGGAATATGATCTTGAGCATTCCCACCTCATCACCGGTGATCTGGGCCCGGGCAATATTGCGGAAAAAGGCCTTGCCGACCTCGTAGGGTATTTTCTTTTCCGTCAGCTCTTGTTCCGTGTAGCCCACCGTGCTGATCTCCGGAATGGTATAGATACCGGTGGCGACATCAGTCACGTAGTGGAACTCATCGGGATTGAGTATGGCATTGCAGGCCGCCCTGCCCTGGTCATAGGCGGCACTGGCCAGTGACGGCCAGCCGATAACGTCGCCTGCGGCATAGATATTCGGTACGGCGGTCTGGTACTTCTTGTCCACGGTGATGCGCCCACGGCTGTCGGCTTCCAGACCCACAGCGGCCAGGTTGAGGCCGTCCGTGTTGCCGGTGCGGCCGTTGGCCCACAAGAGTATGTCGCTCTTGATCTTCTTGCCGGATTCCAGGTAGGTGACCACATGATCCTTGTGGTATTCAAGCTTGCGGAAGCGCTCCTGGTGGCGGATGCGCACACCCATGTTCTGCAGGTGGTAACTGAGGGCATCCGTGATCTCGGTATCCAGGTAGGACAACAGTGACTCGGCCGGGTTGATCAGTTCGACCTTCATTTTCATCCCGGCCAGCATGGAGGCATATTCACAGCCGATAACCCCCGCACCATAGATGGTCACCTTCCTGGGCTGGTGCTTCAGTTGCAGGATGGTGTCGCTGTCGAAGACGCAGGGGTGGCTGAAATCCACTTCCGCGGGACGGTAGGGCCGCGAACCGGTGGCTATGATGAAATTTTTCGCCTTCAGGACGGTTTTGCTTTTGCCAACTTCGACCTGGATGTGGTTGCCGTCGATGAACTGGGCCAGGCCGGTGAAAATAGGCACATTATTGCGTTCGTAGACATCGCTGCGGGACTTGCCCTGGGCGTACATGACCCGTTCCGCCTGCTGCAGCGCCATGGGAAACGTGAGTTTTTTCAGGGCACCCAGGTCGCGCAGCAAGGGGTTGGTATGGAAATGGATGACCTGCTTGACCGAGTAACGGATGGCCTTGGAAGGAATCGTACCCAGGTAGGTGCAATTACCGCCCGGCCGATCCTTGTCGCTGATCACGGCAACCTTCTTGCCGTTTTTCGC
>JALRBG010000284.1 GCA_023257855.1 Pseudomonadales bacterium
TGGCCCTGCTAAGCCTTATGCGCCTGTGCAACGGGGATGACAAGATCGACTTCGATGGCAGGACCTATCAAGTGAAGACCCTGGATACCTTGAAAAAACTGGAGCTGAGTATTGGGCTGGCCTGCGCAGGGCGCATCAGCGTGCCGCTGTTCGAAGCCCTGATGACGGACTGCAGGATGGACTGGAACGACCTGTTCTGCCAGTACGTGGGGAAAAACGTGCTGAATTTCTTTCGCCAGGACCATGGCTACAAGGAAGGAACCTACCAGAAAATATGGGGTGGCCGGGAAGACAACGAGCATCTGGTAGAAGCCATGGCCGACCTGGACCAGGAACATGAAGACTTTCAGCACAACCTTTATGAGTCACTGAGAGACCGATATCAAAAAGATATCTAATGGCCGGACGGCTACCTCTGGAAATACACCAGGTAACCCCGATACGTTTCTCAGCACCCTTCCCTGGGGTCTAGCTCACCTTCGTGGATCGTAAAATCAGGCAATAAACCATCGGTGGAAAATTGCTGGGCGGGCATGGCGTCCTGCATCAGGCACAGATGCGCCATCAACTCATCAAGATTGGTTTCCTGATTGATTTCCAAGGTAATTTTCAGTGCTGATGCCTTGTTCAACATATTCCTCGCCTTATTTTATTTCTGAATGGCGTCGGTTCAGATTGTGACAAACTTTAAACCCTAGAATTCAGTTAGCTTCTGCCGCCAAATCTCCGGTCGGCAACATCACCTTTCCTACACACTGCCCGGTATTTGAAAAAAACCGGAAAAAGAAGTCAGAAAATAACCGTTCCTCCAAAAAACAGAGTTCAGAAATATCAGCACTGAGAATAGGCGTCAAAGGGCAGGTTGTTAATAAATAGAATGAATCGCCCCTAGTTTGCTAGACACCTTACAGTCATAGAAAATGACTACAGGAGAGCTGTTTATAAGTAGCAAGCGTTATCCTGAAGAATTCAAAATCGAAGCGGTTAAGCAGTTCTCGGAACGTGGTCACAGTGTTGCGGAAGTGGCGCGGCGGCTGTGTACCATCACACATAGCTTGTATACCTGGTTGAAGCAATACGGTCCTCTTGCTGATGAGCACCATGCCCACCGCAATGACCAGGCCGAGATCTAACGGCTTCAGAAGGAACTGAAGCGTGTCACTAAAGAGCGCGATATTCTGAAAAAATCCGCGGCGTACTTCGCCAATCATCCCGAGTCAGGTACACCTTTATCCGTGACTATTGCGGGCTGCAGCTTATCCGCTGTCTCGGTGATTTGCTGAAAGTGCATCCCAGTGGCTATTACGCTTGGCGGCAGCAGCGACAGATGATCGGCTTGCTGGGTTGATCTAACAGTTCTGGCTGGAGTCTGAGGGTGTATCCGGCTATCGAAAGATCCATAAAGATCTACGGGAGTATGGGGAACAGTATGGCTATAATCGTGTCTACTGATCTATGCGGCTTTCAGGGCTGAAAGCCCAGGTGGACTACAGAAAGCCCCGACAAAGACTTAACATCTTCTTTAGAGCAGCAAATTCTTACCTTGGCTGTTGAGATTTCTAATGGCAGCCAAGTAAAAGCCGCCACTTTATTAAATACTTCAGTAAACTGTATCTGCGGAAAAAAGGAAGTTAGTTATTAACAGTACCAAAAAAAAACCCGCTACTGCGGGGCTTTTTTTTGGTGATCTCTCACCTTTGAATGGGGTGGCCGATGGGGCTCGAACCCACGACAACCTGAGTCACAGTCAGGGACTCTACCAACTGAGCTACGGCCACCATTAATCGTTTACACGCCGGCTTCTTATACCAGCTTTCTATTTACCTGGGCATTCTGGCACGCCCGGCAGGACTCGAACCTGCTACCCTCGGCTTAGAAGGCCGATGCTCTATCCGGATGAGCTACGGGCGCTTGAATCAGGTCCTACACATTACTGGAAAACTCCAGCCCAGGCAAAATATGGTCGGGGTAGAGAGATTTGAACTCCCGACATCCTGCTCCCAAAGCAGGCGCGCTACCAGACTGCGCTATACCCCGGGTTTACACTCCCAAGAAAAACCCGGCATGATACTCATGGTTGCTGGTGGCGTCAATGGAAAGTGGCCCTCCTGGCCTTGGCTCAATCCCTTTCCACGCGCCAGGTTGTCTCGCCATCCCTGTCTTCCAGCACCACCTTCAGGGCCTTCAATTCATCCCGGATTTCATCGGCAGCCTGCCAGTTTTTATCAATCCTGGCCTGATTCCGGCGCTGAATCAATGCTTCAATATGGGCCGCGTCTATGCTGTCACCACCCCTGCGGAGGAATGCCGCCGGGTCATCCTGCAGGATTCCGAGAATTCCACCCAGTTTGACCAATAACCTGGACAGGGAGGCTGCTCCGCCCTCGTCCTCCACTTTGAGGCGGTTTATCTCACGGGCAATTTCAAACAATACACCGATGGCCTCTGGGGTATTGAAATCATCCTCCATGGCGTGCATGAAACGGCTCTCGAACTCTGAATTTACAAGCACATCCGCTGACTCCAGCGGGACATCCTTCAATGCATTGTAAAAGCGCTCCAGCGCACTGTAGGCCAGGTCCAGCGTCTCAGCAGTGTAGTTAATCGGACTGCGGTAATGGCTGGACACCAGAAAATAGCGCACCACTTCAGCAGGATACTTTTCGAGAACTTCCCGAATAGTGAAAAAATTATCCAGGGACTTGGACATCTTCTCGTTGTCTACCCGCAACGGCGCATTGTGCATCCAAACTCTCGCGAATTCCTTCCCTGTAGCCGCCTCCGACTGTGCGATTTCGTTCTCGTGATGCGGAAAAACCAGGTCGCTACCACCGCCATGAATATCGAACGTTTCACCCAAAGCGCAGGTCGACATGGCGGAGCACTCGATATGCCAGCCCGGCCTGCCGTATCCCCAGGGAGATTCCCAGCCGGGTTCACCCGGTTTTGCAGCCTTCCAGAGGGCAAAGTCACGCGGATCTATCTTGGCTTCCTCGACTTCAATCCTGGCTCCTGACAGCAATTCATCCAGGTTCTTGCCACTCAGTTTGGTGTAATCAGGAAATTTTTTGACTGCGAAATACACATCCCCGTTATCCGCAGCATAGGCAAAGCCCTTCTCCACAAGCGTTGCAACCATTGTAATGATTTCGTCCATATGACCAGTGGCACGTGGTTCTATATCCGGGGGCAGGATGTTCAACGCCCGCTCATCTTCATGCATGATGTCGATGAATTTCGCGGTCAGCTCATGAAACGCAATACCCTGTTCATTAGCCCGCCGGATTATCTTGTCATCGATATCGGTAATGTTGCGGACATAGGTCACATCGAATCCCAGAGATCGCAGAAAACGCACCACGACATCGAACACAACGAGCATGCGGCCATGCCCCAGGTGGCAGTAGTCATAGGTGGTGACCCCGCACACATACAAGCGGACCTTGCCCGCCTCCAACGGTGTGAAGGGGGCTTTCTGGCGAGTCAAGGTATTGTATATCTGTAGCACGGCTGCTCTTGTCTGTGGAATGGATTCTGTTTGATGTATTCGCGGAGGCTGTTTACTTGTTCTGTTTTGCCCACGTATCACGCAGCCCCACAGTCAGGTTGAGCACAAGATTGTCGGTCGACGCATCTTTGCGGTCGACACAGAAATACCCTTCGCGCTCGAACTGGAAACGGTCTTCCGGCGCAGCCCCTGCAAGGCTGGGCTCGGCCTTGCATCCTGTCATCACTACCAATGACTCAGGGTTGATGTAATCCCGGTAATCGCCTTCAGCGCTGTCCGGATCTTCATGGGTAAACAACCTGTCATAAAGCCTGACTTCAACGTCCAAGGCAGCTGCTGCCGGTACCCAGTGAATCACTCCCTTGACCTTCCTGCCCTCCGGATTGGCTCCCAGGGTTGCTGCGTCCAGTGTACAACGCAGTTCATTGATGGCACCGCTGCTGTCCTTTATCACTTCATTGCAGCGGATGACATAACTGCCCCGCAGCCTGACTTCTCCGCCGGTGACCAGGCGCTTGAAGCCCGGAGGTGGCACCTCCTCGAAGTCATTGCGGTCGATGTAGATTTCCCTGGCAAAGGGAATTTCGCGACTGCCCATGCTGTCATCCTTGGGATGCCGGGGCAAAGTCATGATTTCGGTTTTGTCTTCCGGATAATTCTCGATGACCACTTTCAAAGGGCGCAGGACACACATGGCCCTGGGAGAGTTCTTGTCGAGATCATCCCGCAGACTGTGTTCCAGCATGCTGACGTCCACGACACTATTTGACCGGGTGACACCTACCATCTCGCAGAAATTGCGGATCGAGGCGGGGGTATAACCACGCCGGCGCATACCGTCCAGCGTTGGCATCCGCGGGTCATCCCAGCCATTGACCAGTTTTTCATCCACCAGTTGCTTGAGCTTGCGCTTGCTCATGACCGTGTAATTGATATTCAGCCTGGCGAATTCGATTTGCTGGGGATGGCATGGCACCTCCAGTTGGTCTAGTACCCAGTCGTACAAAGGCCTGTGATCCTCGAATTCCAGGGTACACAGGCTATGGGTGATTTGCTCCAGGGCATCGGAAATACAGTGTGTGTAATCATACATCGGATAAATGCACCACTTGTCACCGGTCTGGTGATGATGCTGGCGCCTGATCCGGTATATCACCGGATCACGCATGTTCATGTTTGGCGACGCCATGTCGATCCTGGCCCTCAGGGTATATGCGCCATCGGCAAACTCCCCCGCCTTCATGCGGGTGAACAGGCCCAGGTTTTCCTCGATGCTGCGATTCCTGTCCGGGCTGTCCTTGCCGGGTTCAGTCAGGGTGCCGCGATATTCACGTGCCTGTTCCTGGGTGAGGCTGCATACATAGGCCTTGCCCTGCCTGATCAATGCCTCGGCATAGGCGTAAAGCTGATCGAAATAATCCGAGGCGTAATGCTCCCTGTCATCCCAGTCAAAACCTAGCCAGCGGATGCTTTCCCGTATTGAATCGACATATTCCATATCCTCCTTGGCGGGATTGGTGTCGTCGAAGCGCAGATTGCACAGCCCGGAAAACTCCCTGGCCGTTCCGAAGTTCAGGCAGATGGACTTGGCATGACCGATATGCAGGTAACCATTTGGCTCAGGCGGGAAACGAGTCTGCACCCTGCCCCCGTTCTTGTTGTTTT
>JALRBG010000185.1 GCA_023257855.1 Pseudomonadales bacterium
AGCAAGTTCGCTATCGGTGTTTCGTCCGGCATCCGCACATGCTTGCCGCCGCTGACCCGGCCGGAGGCAGCACCGGCCACCACGATGGGCAGCTCGCTGTGGTTGTGATCCTGCGAATTGCCCAGGCCGCTGCCATACAGCACCAGCGAATGATCCAGCAGCGAGCCGTCACCATCCGGCGTGGCAGCAAGCCTGGATACGAAATACGCCAGCGTGTTGCGCAGGTGGTACGCGTTCAACGTGGCGTGGCGATTCATGTTTTCTTCGATGTACATATGGTGCGAGCAGTTGTGGAAGCCGTCGTTCACCCCGCTTTCGGGAAACGCGCGGTTGCTCAGCTCCGCCGCCAGCAGCAGCGTCGACACGCGCGTCATGTCGGCCTGCCAGGCGAGCGTGATCAGATCCAACATGACCATTGCATGGTCTTCGAAGCGCTCCGGTATGCCCGTCGGACGCTCCGGCAATGCGAGGTCACCGGGCAGCGAATCCGTTTCCAGGCTCAGACGGCGTTCCACTTCACGGACGTCATTGAGGTACTGCTCCATGCGGATCCGGTCTGCCGAAGGCAGCGTGCGCTGCAGGGACAGCAGCTCCTCCCTGACCACATCCAGGATGGTGGCCGATTGCGCGCGACGTGCAGCCAGTTGCGCCGGGGTGCTGCCGTCGCCAAAAAGGCGCTCGAACACCACGCGCGGATTGATCTGCATCGGCATGGGATTGGCGGGTGTGCGCCAGGAAATGGAGGCGCGTTCTTCCAGGGCGAGTTCCAGTGACGGCAGCCGCGTCTCCTGGCCAATGACATCCGCGGCCAGCTGGTCCATCGAGGTAGGCGACGGGCCCGTACCCGGCGCGACGCCGGTCAGCCAGCACTGGAAAGCGCGCCGGTGATGCCCGCCGGCGGAAGGATCCCCTTCGTAAGCAATCGGCAATGCCAGTCCGCTGACCACGTTGATGTAATCGCGCCAGGGTTCCAGGGACTTCAGGCTTGGCGTGAAGTCCCAGTTCCGGCCCACGCCCGACGGCACCCAACGATCCGCGATCGCCCCGTGTGGTATATAGATGCAGGCCAGTCTCGGGGCAGGCGTACCGCCGTCGGCGGCACGCACCATCCCCGCGGGCAGCATGGACTCCAGCAGGGGCAGGCCCAGTGAAACGCCCGCTCCCCTGAGCAGCTGCCTGCGCGATACCTGTTTCCTGGTCAGGAAATGCATGTGCTGTCTCCGTTCATTGTTCTGCCATCGCCGCCAGCGCCGGTAGCGGCAGCTTGATGCGCTTTTGAAAAGGATCGCTTGTCACGATCGCCTGCACCAGCGCGGCTAATGTAAAACCGTCGGCATCTGCCTGGCGCACGATGCGCCGCACCGCAGGCTCGTCATAGTACTGGAGCTCCCTGCCCAGGGCGTAGGTGAGCAGGCGTTCGGTGATGGACGCCTGGAAAGCGTCCGGCCTGGCCAGCAAGGCCGCCCGCAGGGTGCCTGGGCCGTCGACCGGCGTGCCGTCGACCATCTCGGCACGGGTGTTGATCGGCAGGCCGTTGTCGAGCGCACGCCAGCGACCGACGAGATCGAAATTCTCCAACGCAAACCCGATGGGATCCATGATCTTGTGGCAGGCCGCGCAGGCCGGATCGATCCTGTGCATTTCCAGTCTCTGTCGGAGGGTATCGGCGGGCGCCTGCTCTCCCGGCGCCGCCTGCGGGTCGAGATTGGTCTCGACGCCGGGCGGCGGACTCGGCACGTGTGCGCCGAGCAGGTTTTCCACGATCCAGGCGCCCCGAATCACCGGCGAGGTTCGGTCAGGCACCGACGTGGCGGTCAGGATGCTGCCGTGGCCAAGGAGGCCCCTGCGCGGGCTGTTGGGCGGCAGGTCGACCTTGCGCATGTAGCCGCCGTGGACACCGTTGATGCCATAGTGCGTGGCGAGGCGCTCGTTCAGGTAAGTGTAGTCGGCGTCGAGCAGACCGAGCAGGTTGCTGTTTTCGCGCACGATGTGCTTGAAGAAGAGCAGTGTTTCCTGTCGCATCGCCTCACGCAGGGCCGAATCGAATGCGGGGTCCTGCGGTGCGGCCGCATCCAGCTCACGCAGCTTCAGCCATTGGCCGGCAAAATTTTCAACCAGGGCTGCGGCGCGCGGATCCGCCAGCATGCGCTGCACTTCCTGTGCAAGCGCGCCCTCCTCGCCCAGCCTACCTGCTGCCGCCAGTGACAGCAGCTGCGCGTCCGGGATGCTGCTCCAGAGGAAGAACGACAACCGCGAGGCCAGTTCCAGGTCGCTGATCCGGTACACCTCGCCGTCGGCCAGCCCCTGCGGCTCCGCCTCGAAGCGGTACAGGAATCTCGGGTCCACCAGCAGCCAGGTCAGTGCGCCCTGTATGCCGCTTTCGAACGTCCCACCCCCGGCATTGCGGCTCATGTCAAAGAACCGCATCAGCGTGTCCACTTCCCTGTCGCCGGTATCTACCGGGCGCCGGTACGCCTTTGTCGCTAGGTTCGCCAGTATTCGGCGTGCACAGGACGCTTCTTCACCGGCACGTTCCGGCTGGCAGGTAAATATGGTCCGTCGGCTGGGCGTGTCTCCCGGTCCCGTAATGTTGTACGGGCCGTCTATCTCCAGGCTGCGGACGGCGCCGCTCGACGCGTTGGTCTCGGCGAGATAGAGTTCACCGGCGCCGATACAGCGCTTCTCGTCGATGAGCGCCAGCGCAATGGTATGTGAACCGGCCGGAACCCTGAGCCGGAACCGCTCGGGGTCCTCGACCGGCAGGGTGGCGCCGTTGAACAGGACCTCCAGTTGCGGGCCGCCGCACCAGATCATCCGGCCCTGGTCATTGCCGCGCCCGTAGACGGGAATGTTGGCCGCTACATTGAATTCATATTCTGCATCGACCGGGAAGAAATGCTCCACCAGCATGCCGCCGCGGGTGCCGAGCGGCAGCCCTTCGACATAGTCCTGCTGGGACACGCCGTCACCCGCCGTGTATTCGACCTGCGTCGGCGCCGTGGCCGTATCACCGATCGCCTGCCGGCTGATCTGTCTTGCCACCGCCAGGTAGCCTTCCAGCAGGGTCGGCGACATGCTCAGGGCCTCGGCGATATTGTCAAAGCCGGCTGCGGTGGCGTCCGCCGGCAGGCTGAGCACGAGATCGCCGGCATCGAAGGCAAGCAGATCCCGCACCGCATTGGCGTACTCCGCACGATTGAGGCGTGACACCGGTTCCGCGCCCGGGTTGGGTGATTGCGCCCACGCCAGGTCCAGGCCAGTGCCCAGCCACTGCACCATGCCATCGAGAACGGCCCGTTCCGGCCGGGGATTGCCCTGGGGCGGCATCAGGCCCGCGCGCACCTTGCGTATGGCCGCTTCCCAGGTCGCCGCGTCGTGCTCCAGTTCCGTCAGGGACATCAGGTCGAAGGCCACGCCCCCCGCCCAGTCCGTGGCGTTGTGGCACTCCAGGCAGTACTGCTCCACGAGCGCCTGCTGCGGCTCGATGCCCAGCGTCCAAGTCTCGGCGTCGGTAACGGGCGCTTCAGCACCCAGGGCAGCACGGCCGCAGGCAGCTGCCAGGGAACAAGCCGTCAGTATGAAAGTTTTTCTATTCAATACACTTTCCCCGTCCGCATGGAGAAGTCTCTTTTATGCACCAATGGTATCTCAATACGTGCGGGTTAACACCACGATAGGCGCTTCCCGCAGGCGCCTGCCGGATGCGTTCAGAAGAAAAAAGTCAGGTCGGTATAAAAGAACGAGGGATCGCCTTCGCCGGTGGCGTTTGGCGCCTTGTCGAAGAAACTGCCGTTGCGATACAGTGCGCCGCCGGCTTCCAGGCGTACCACCTGCGGTTTGAGCCAGTGCCTGACCCGGAATTCAAACTGGTCGCCGGCGTTCTCGCCGGCCTGACCCGAGGCGTCGCGCACCCCCGACTTGGAAAATATATCCCTGGCGGCAACCAGGCTGTTATGACGCAATGACAGCATCACATCGGTGCCCTCGGCAGGCTCCAGCTGCAGCCGCAGTGCGGCTGACTGCAGGTTGCTGCGTCCGAGGACGCCATAGATCCCGGTAGGCGCGAACTCCCGGCGCGGACCAAACAGGCCGTCGAAGCGTTCAAAGTCGGCATCGCCCGGCTGGCGGTCGCCGCTGCCCCGGGTCCACTCCAGCGCCAGACGGGGCTGCCAGGCAAACGGGAATGTGTAACCCACGTTGGCCTGCAGGAAGGTCGCCGAGACATCCAGCGTTCGGGTATCGCTGGCCTGCCGGCCGGCGCGCCGGGTTCCCCACTGGTACGCCATTTCCAGCTCGTAATGCCATTGGCCGGCAGACGGTGATTTCAGTAGGCGGAAACCTGGTGTGTACAGTTCGCGATCCGACGTGCCCGGCCTGCCGGTCTCGTCCTGTTCGTGCAGGCCGAACAGGTAGGTTTCCAGGGTTGTGCCGCCGGCAACCGGCACGGTGCGAAAATAAATACCGGAAAACTGCAAGGCGTCATCTGCCGTGTCCATCTCGATATCGTTGTCCAGCAAACCCGCCGGATCATTTGGCCGGATGGCCACCGGCATCACCCAGAAGGTGTTGAGCATGGTTTTATCCGTTGGCTGCCACTGCGCCTGCACGCCAGAAAAATTCTGGATGGTATTGCGGTAACCGTGGCGGCCGACCAGCCGCTGGTTGCCCAGGCCCAGTGTGAACAGGCCGGCCATGAGAGTCAGCGCATCCCCGTCCCGCATGATGTCCTTGCCGGTATAAGCCGCGTAAAACTGCAGCGGCTCCAAGGCATTGATGTCATGGGTGGTCAGCCCGCTGCCCGCATCGTTCAGGTAGTTGCGGGAATCCTGCAGCTCCGCCACCAGGGACAGGGCGCCGCGATCCGCCTGCAGCCTGCCCAGGGTGCGCATGCTCAGCGCCTGGTCGCTACCGGTGAGGCCGGGGCGAAACGGATTGTCCAGCGTCAGCAGCCGGGAGCGGTGACTGCCGCTGAAGGTTAAGTGCCAGCGGCTGTCACTGTCATCATCAGCTGCAACTGCCGTGAATGGACTGATCAAACCGCAGGTACTGACCAGCAGGAAGAAAAGGGTTTTCATTCAAACAACACGTGAACGCCAGCTAACCCTTTACCGGTAATGCCAGCGCCTCAAGCCCCGGACCGAAAAAGGACTGGGGTTTGGAAGACGGAAAATCACCCGCCCGTTCCGTTGTGCTGACGCAGCTGTTGACCTCTTCGGCCAGCATGCCCCAGCTGTTGTTGTTCGGCCAGGCATCCATGAAGCATTGGTCGAAGAACGTGTAGCGATTATTGTTGGAGCAGCCGAACGAGGTCAGGTCGGCGGCACTCGCCGTCAGGACAATGCGTTCTTCCCGGGTAATGCCCCGACGATTGTAGATGCCGCTGAAACAGGCCGAAACCACCAGCACCGTCGGTCTTCCCGCGCAGGAATCCAGCATCGACTCCATCCGGGACGGCCGTACGAAATAAGTCGGCACTTCGGCCGACAACGCCAGCCCCTCCGGCGCGCCATGGCCCGTGAGGTAGATCATGCAGCCTTCATTGTCCGCAGGATTTAGTCCTTTCAAGGATCGATCCAGCTCCCTGAGCCCGCTCGCCTGCCAGCGCTCATCGACACTGGCATGCAGTTCCGTGATCGAGGCAACCGACGGGCTGTCCTGGAGGAGCGCAGCGAAATCGGTGATGAAATTGTCGAACACGTGCTGCTCGTTACCGACCGCCGCCAGCACCACATGCCAGCGCGTGTCATCCTGCGCGACGCTGAAGGGACTCGCCAGGCAC
>JALRBG010000341.1 GCA_023257855.1 Pseudomonadales bacterium
GCACGTACATCTTGGCGATGCGATGCGGGGTTTCCTGGAGGCTGTCGTCGCTCAGATCCAGGCCCAGGGTCTTCATGATGGTCGTGAAAGAGTCGCGTATCTTGCGGTATTTCTCGTCATCGTTGATGGTGTGGGGCAGCATGGGGGTTTCCAGCCCGCGGGCCAGAAGAGCCTCGCGTACCATGAGGGCTTCGGCGCTTAATCCTGCCGGAGCAGCAGCCGTATTCTTGGCAAATACCTGGATCATATCGGGTTCCCTGTCTTGTTTTTTAATAGCGTAAATCTTGTACGGAAGAAAGTTGTGACTGGATTTACCCTGTTTTGAGGTGGCGCCCGCCATCCAGCGCCAGGCTGCGGCCCGTGATATAGGCACTCTCAAGCAGCAGGAAAACTGCGGCCACACCTTCGTCGGCGCCCGGTCCGGGCGGCAACAATGATTTGCGGGCTACACCCTCACGATAGGCCGCGTCATCATTATCCCGAAACATCAACAGCGCCGGGGCGATACTGTTGACCTTGATGGCCGGTGCCAGCTTGGCAGCGAAGGAAAGGGTGAGGTTGTGCAGGGCCGCCTTGCTGGCGGCATAGCCGATATGTTTGCTGCTGCCCCGTTCTGCCACATAGTCAGTCAGGTGGATTATGTCTGCCATGCCATACTCTGAAGCTCCTTTCTTCAGCAGATTTTCCAGCGCGAGGTTCAGGAGATAGGGAGCCTGTACGTGCACCGTCCAATTTGTCGCCAGGACTTCGGCAGGGTCTGTACCCGCTGACTCCGGCAGCCAGTCCGAAGCGTTGTGTACAACGGCACGCAGCGTATCGCATCGGGCGCAGAAAGCCTCAATAAAGACGCGTGTGCTGTCAGCCGTGCTGAAGTCGGCCTCAAGGCAATGAATGCCGGCTGCTTCCAGTTCTTTCAGGCTCTCACGAGCCTGGCGATAGGTGATGGTGACACGATAACCTGCTGCATTGAGTGCCAGTGCCAGTGCACGCCCGAAACGTTGCCCGCCTCCTGTAACCAGGATGTCACCCGGCATTACGGCTGGCGACTGGCCGACAGGGTGACGGAGACCGAGTCTGCAAAACGCAGGGCGTGGGGTTTGTCCACCGTGATTTTTGCCCTGGTGACCTGGTCGTTGTCTATCATTATCTGCAGCAGGTCCTCAGCCAGTTTTTCCAGAAGTCGGAAACGACCCTCTTCGACATGCTGGATGAGGCACTTGGTCATGGTTTTGTAGTTGAGCGCCGTAGCCTCGTCGTCGCTGCGGCAGGGCGCATCGGCCCGGTAGTGCAATTCCCCATTGATGACGACATCCTGGAGTTTGCTCAATTCTTCCGGGTTGAAACCTATGTAAGTACGAAGACGCAGGTTAGTGATCGTGATGACCGCGTCGTGACGTTGCCATGTTGCCGCGCGCGTGGCATCAGCCAGGGATTTTAGGGAATGTACGGAACGCATATGAACCTCTAGTTGATTATTTTTTTTTATATACGCCAGTTTTGCCTCGCCGGATTCACCCAGCAATCTGTCCTCGACGGCCGCCCGTATAAGCAGACTTATCAAGGAGAGCTGTATGCCGGAAGGTCCCGAAATCAGACGCGCCGCGGATATTGTCGAGGCGGCCCTGAAAAACCGCACGCTTACAGGCGTATTCTTTGCGTTCGATCATCTCAAGCGCTATGAGAAAGACTTGAAAGCCTCGACAATCCTGGGCTTAGAGACCCGGGGCAAGGCAATCCTGACCCATACGGACCGGGGTTTGAGTATCTACAGCCACAACCAGTTGTACGGGCGCTGGATGGTGAGCAAGGCAGGCCAAGTGCCTAAATCGAACCGGCAGCTGAGACTCGCGCTACACAACATTAAAAATTCGGCCTGGCTGTACAGTGCATCGGATATCGCCGTGATGGAGACTTCGGAACTGCTCCGGCATCCGTTCCTGGCCAGGATTGGTCCGGATATCATGTCGGCCTCGCTGAAACAGGTGATGGTGCAACTTAACGATCCCCGCTTCAGACGTCGTCGTCTCGGCCAGCTACTGCTTGACCAGGCTTTCCTGGCCGGGGTCGGGAATTACCTGCGAAGCGAAGCGCTCCACGTCGCTGGCATACACCCGTTGGCGCGCCCGGGTGACTGTGGCAAAAAGGAGCTCAAGGCGTTGGGGGAGGCGATTCTGGCGCTGGCGCGTCGCTCCTATGAGCACAATGGTGTTACCAATGACCTCGCACAGGCTAGTAGCCTGAAGGCGGCAGGTATTCCGCGCAGGGAGTACAGGCACTGGGTCTTCAGCCGCGAGGGCAGGGAATGTTTTAGCTGCAGTGGCCTGATCACGAAAATACCCGTTGCCAGCCGCAGGCTTTACCTTTGTTCGCACTGCCAGCCTGCTCCTGTGATGGCAAGCCAAAGTGTAGTGAATTAGAATAGCCCACCCTTTACTGACCTACCGAAAGATTCGCAGTTTTTCATGACTCACTCCAAGCTCGTACTGTACGTTACCCCTTTCTGTGGTTTCTGCCGGTATGTCCAATCTGCGATCCGGCAACTGGGCCTCGAAGTGGAGATTCGCAACGTGGCCGCCGATCGCGAGGCGCTCGAAGACCTGTTTAATGCCCGCGGCCGCACCACGGTGCCGGTGCTCAGGATCACTTCAGAAGAAGGGGAACAGTGGATGCCGGAATCCCGTGATATCGTGGATTACCTGCAGGAAGTGAAAGCGGGTGTTTATCCCGGTATATCTGTACAACAGCCGGTCCCCGGGCTGTAAATAGCACGGGTTCAGTTGTCCATGCCGGTATCTCGCTAAGCGACTTTCTTGCCGCCAAACAAGCGCTTGATGCGGGCGCCCAGCGAGTTTTCCTTCTGATTGCCCTGTGAATTCTGGTTGCGGTTGCCGTTCTCCTGGCTGCTGTTGCCACCCTGGGTATTGCGGTTCCGGCTTCTCGAACGGCGGCGACGCTTCGGTTTGCCGTCCTGCTGTTGGCCATTGGAGGCAGAGAGCTGTTTCGTGCGCTGGCCGATTGCGCGGTTGTTAGTGTCTTCACGCTTGGCATTGGGCTTGCTGCCTGACCTGCGGCGACGATTGTTGCCATTGCCATTCCTGGTTGGTCTCTCTTCGCGCGCTTCAACCGGTTCATCATTGGACGCGTTGCTGCGGGCCTCTGAGGGAAGGAATTGCGGCAGATCCGCTTTGTCGATCTTGCGCTTGATAAGACGTTCGATGTCGCGCAGCAAACCGGTTTCCTCGGGGCTGACAAGCGACATGGCCAGGCCGCTAGCGCCGGCGCGGCCGGTACGGCCGATGCGGTGAACGTAATCTTCGGAAACGTTAGGCAGGTCAAAATTGATGACGCGGGGCAGGTCGTCGATGTCGATGCCGCGGGCAGCGATGTCAGTGGCAACCAGTACCTGGATCTTGTTGGTCTTGAAGTCGGCGAGCGCTTTCGTGCGAGCCGTCTGGCTCTTGTTGCCATGGATGGCGGCGGCGCTGAGGCCGTCCTTCTCCAGGCATTTCGCCAGTTTGTTGGCGCCGTGCTTGGTGCGGCTGAACACCAGGCACTGGTCCGTGCTGGACCTGAGTATGGTGCTGAGCAGAGCTATCTTGTCACCCTTGGGGACAAAGTAGGCACGCTGGGTTATGGCTTCCACGGTGGAATTGCGCGGGGCCACGTCGATCTCCACCGGGTTGCGGCAAATGGTCTTGGCCAGAGTGCGAATCTCGTCGGAGAAAGTCGCGGAGAACATCAGGTTCTGTCGCTGCTGCGGCAGCAGCTTCAAAATGCGGCGAATGTCGTGGATGAAACCCATGTCCAGCATGCGATCGGCTTCGTCCAGTATCAGCACTTCGAGGTCGTCAAACTTGACGGCATTCTGCTGGTAGAGGTCGAGTAGGCGGCCCGGAGTGGCCACCAGAATGTCAGCGCCCTTGCGCATGGCCATCATCTGCGGATTGACGCCGACGCCGCCGAAGACGACGACGGAACGCAGGTTCTCGTGGTAGCCGTAGTTGCGTACGCTTTCCAGTACCTGCGCCGCCAGTTCACGGGTAGGTGTCAGGACAAGAGCGCGAACCTGGTTGGGGCGGGCACGTTCGCCCTTGCCGAGATTCTGCAGCAGGGGCAGGGTAAAGCCGGCGGTCTTGCCGGTGCCGGTCTGGGCGGCAGCCATGACGTCGCGTCCTGAAAGGATCGCGGGAATGGCCTGGGCCTGGATCGGGGTGGGTTGGGTATAACCCTCTTTCTGTATAGCGCGCAGCAGGGATTCCTGTAAACCTAGGGGGGTAAAACTCATGTATCCATTCTCATCTAAACCGCATCAGCGGTTATATTCAGTTCAACATCTCGCCAGCGCATAAAAAGGCGCTTGTGAGAGTCATTATTTTGTATACGGCTCAATACCACGGGAGGTGATCCGGGTGGAGCGTTGCACGAGTGTGCAGGAGATCGATAGGGAAACTGTTGAAGAAGGGCGTAACGTGAAAGGTACTGCGCGTCTAACAAAAGCCGGGGGCTGGATAGCCGCCGTTTTACTCATCTATTGAGTCTGCACCGGTTGCTTTTTTTGCCTGTTGAACAACCGAAGCGCGCACTGTAGCAGAGTGCCTGGAGTATAGATAGGAGTATTTGACCAACTGTTGGTCTATTGCACTCAACATGTTGATTTGTTTGAACTATTTAACAGGAAAAACAGTCAGTTAAATTAGGCATTGGCGGGCATGTGAGTTGCCTGATTGAATGCAGTCAACCGGTGCGCAAGAGAGTATCCTGGTATGCGGTGGTGAGTTACAGGGCAATATCGCCAGTGCAAAACTCTTAGGCGCCGGGTGGAACAGTACTATCAACCTTGATCCCATGGGCTGGGAAGGCGTACGTATCGATATGAATCTCAAGGCGGAGCGCAGCTATATCGAGGACCCGCTGACCGGGCAGGAGCGACCCTTCAGCAACCATTACGACAGGAGTCACGATATTTCCCTGCGCCAGGACATTCCTGGAACCGATTAGGCCTGGGGAGTCAGTGCCCAGTACATTCATGTGCAGCATTCCTACCGCATTTCCAGGTAAGCGTGAACTTCGAGGAACCGACCTACAAGGTGTGTTGTTTATCGAGCACAAGGATTTCTTCGGTTTAACGGCCAACCTGCAGGTCTTCAATTTCGATGAAAATGGCAAGGAAATCTCTCGGAGTATGGTGTATGAGGGCCCGCGCACGGCCGGCAAAGTTATGTTCAATGAAAATCGCAAGCTCCTGCAGGTGAAAATCTTCCGCTTCCAGGTAACCGGGAATTTCTAGCACCTGGTGCTGGCATCAAGCGATACCGGCCCTTTTGCATTCAGGACTGCGGATTATTTCAGCAGTTCAGCCAGCGGTTCCTTTACCGCTTCCGCCCACAGCTCGTAGCCCTTTGTCGAGGGGTGCAGCAGGTCGCTCATGATGTCCTGCGCAATGACACCATTGGCGTCCAGAAATACGCTGCCGATGTCCAGGTAGTGCACATGCTCGCGGGCATCCAGACCGGAGATGATCTCGTTGATGCGGCGCAGTTCGTCGCGTACGGGATCGCCCGGTATGCCGCGCGGGAAAATGCCCAGCAGCAGGATTTCGGCTTCGGGCCAGCGGGTTTCCATGTCCAGCACGATGGCACCGATGCCCTCGGCAATCTCCATGTGGTTGTTGGTCGCCGCGTTGTTGGTGCCGATCATGAGCATGATCGCATTCGGCGTGAAACCTTCGCCCTCACCGTTGGCCAGGCGATAGAGCACGCCCTGGGTGGTGTCGCCCGCGATGCCGAAGTTGGCGATGTTGAGATCGGGCCAGGTCCTGTCCATGATCGCCTTGCCGGCAAAGGGTCCGGATTCATTGCGCCAGAAGTCGGTGATGGAGTCACCCATGAACAAGACATCCACGTTGCCCTGTGCTGCCCGGGCTACGTTGTTGCGGTGCTTCTCCTCGAAGATGGGGAGCAGGTTGGGCATGATGGCCGTGTTGAAGCGACCGGGTACGCGGAACTCGATGAAGTAGGGATGTTCATCCAGCAGGGCGCGGTCGGCACCGGAGAGTGAGTCCATCAGCCTGGTGTAGATATCCCGGGCTTGCTGGACTTCCTCGGGCGACGGGCGCTCCGAGCGAACTTCGTCCGGCACCGGTGGGAAATTGAATTGCGCGTATGCAGAAGGCGCCAGCAGCACGGCAGCCAGTGTCAGTACATTGAAGAATCTGTTCATGGATTTTTCCCTCGTGGTTAAGTTATTTCTTATTTCCTGATCAGCGCGGAGGACGGTACCAGTATTCCGCATGGCAGCCCTGGCAGGCGCTGTTGATGCTGGCGCCGGTATCCACCAGGCCGTCGACACTCCTGTTTTCGATGGCCTCCAACGTGGCCTGCGTGGTGGTCTGCAGCTGCTGGATGTAAAAACGCCAGTTGCCGGGACTGGCGGCAAGCAGCTCCCGGATCTCGTCTGGTTCATATTTGTACGCAGCATCGGCGGGTGTCGTGGCAACGACACGACCCGGCAGCAGCAGGGCGTTGCCGGCGGCCATCAGGTCCACCGCGCTGCGGCGCAGCTGCTCCCAGTCGGCGTCCGTTGTCGGCTCGATGTCTTCCTGGACACCATCCTCGCTCACTACGTAGCGCACCGCCCGCCACAGCGTGTCCGCATTGGGCTGGATCAGCGTATTCATGAGTGACCTGATGGAATAATCGGGATCGAATGCGGGATCCGCTGTGGCGGCGCATGCTGTCCCGGCTGTCAATACGGCCAGTGCCAGGATGGCGAACACGTTAGTGATCGTTGTACGCACTGTTGCTGCCCTAATCCGGATAGGCGGTACGGATTTGCTCATTCGCGAGCTGATCAAGAAAGGTCTTTTCAAGGGCTTCCACGGCACGCACCAGGCCCTCGGGATCGACAAAGGTGTCAGGGCTGTAGGCCTGGCCGGGTGTGTATTTGTCATGCAGGCCGTATTGCGCCGCATGGGAGGCGACCCAGATGTCCACCGGCATGGTTTTCTGGGTGGCGTAGGTGTAGGCGAAATCGGCGGCAACACCCTCATAGGTCGGCTCGTCCAGCAGGCGCTTGCCGGCGTTGATGGAACCCATGTTCAGGATTGCCACGCGGTAATCGCGGCCGTTCTCATTGACGGTGAAGGAGTAACTGGAACTGCCTTCGGTGTGCCCGGGATGCTCGTGCACCATCAGGCGCAGGTTGCCCAGTTCGATGATATCCCCTTCGCCGATAATCTCGTCCACCTCGATGGGGTCGAACGATGCTTCGCCGCCGAAGTGGGGGTCACTCAGTCCGCCGTCTTCCAGCACGCGGGCGTCCAGGGCCGTGGCCAGCATGCGTGCCCCCGAGGCGTCCTTGATGGCCGCAAGATCGGCCGTGTGGTCGAAGTGCGACTGCGTGGTGAGCAGGATGCGGATGTCTTCCAGGCGATAGCCGAGGGATTCCATGTTGTCGCGAATAATGTCCATGGAGCCTGCCAGGCCGGTATTGACCAGGATATGACCCTCGTCGGTGGTGATCAGGAAGGCGCTGAGGTCCTCGGTGCCGACGCCGTAGAGCGGGCCGATGATGTGGAAGGCCGGGTAGGGGTTGGTCCACGCCGGGTTCTGGGCCAGCGCGGGAACAGCCAGCCAGGCCAGCAGGCATATTGCGGTGAATCGTTTGCACATGGTTTTAAACATTTTCTCTTCCCTCATCCCTCTCGTAACGAGATATTGAGCCCGGCCCCGGGGTATACTGCAGCCCTTTATATATCAGTTCAGCCAGCTAATGAAACTACCTCTGACTATTCCGCCGACCGACCGGCTGGCCTTCCGCCTGATGGGCGCGGATGATGCTGACCTGCTCTGGGAACTGGACCAGGATCCCGAGGTCATGCACTTCCTCAACGAGGGCAGGCCAACCCCGCGCGCGGAAATCGAGGAATATTTCGTACCGCGGATGCTGGCTTTCACCGACCCGGTTACCGGCACCGGTCTCTGGGAGATTGCCGACAGGGCCAGCGGCGAGTACCTGGGCTGGATCCTGGTGCGGGAGTATGGCTTTCAAACCCCGCTCCACATCCCCGGCAACATCGAACTGGGCTGGCGCCTGAAGCGCTCGCACTGGGGCAGGGGCATCACCACGGAAGCGGCGAGAGCGATTATGGACGTGGTCAGGTACAACCCGGGCGTCAGCGTGTTCTCGGCGATCGCCGACGTGGACAACGTGGCCTCAATAGCCGTCATGAAGAAGCTCGGCATGCAGTACATCGACGACCGCGTGCACAATACCCCGAAAGGCGATTACTTCGTGGTCTATTACGAGATGCTGAATCCGGCCCTGGTGTGAAACCCGGATCCGGTTTCTATTCCCCGTCACTGTAAAGCGCCGGGCGAAACTGAGACAATACACGCTTTGCCCTTCCCGGAGACACCTGTGAATATCGATAAAGACCTCGTGGTCCGCTTCCACTACACCCTCAAGGACGACGCGGGCGAAACGCTCGACAGCTCCGACGATGCCGAGCCCATGACCTACCTGCACGGCCATGGCGGCCTTTTACCGGGTCTGGAAGAAGCCCTGGCAGGCAAGGCCGCCGGCGACAAGCTGGATGTCACCCTGCCGCCGGAAAAGGCCTTCGGTGATCGCGTGGCCGATGCCGAACAGCGTATTCCGGTGAAACATCTGGGTGGCGCAAAGAAATGGCAGCCCGGCATGACTGCCGTCGTCCATACCCAGCACGGCCATCGGCAGGTGACAGTGCTCAAGGTGGGGCAGACCATGGCCACCGTCGATACCAATCACCCACTGGCGGGCAAGACCCTGACCTTCACCGGGGAAGTGGTGGATGTACGGGAGGCGACGCCGGAAGAGTTGAGCCATGGCCACGCGCACGGGCCGGGCGGACACCATCACTGAACACCGTTTCCACTTAAACAAAAAAAACCCGGCCATTGGCCGGGTTTTTTGTGTGCTGTTTTGGCAACAATGGTGTCGGTAGACCCCTTGTTGCCAAACTGTCAGAAGGACATGGACACGGTCGCGCCGTACTCCCGTGAACGACCCACCACGGAGAAGTCGTAACCCCAGACATTGCGGGTATCGAAACCACCGTTGATGTATTTCTCGTCCGTCAGGTTGTTGCCCCATACGGCGACGCTCCAGTTCGCATCCTGGGGGGTGTAGGTAATACGCCCGTTGAGGATGCCATAGGACGGCTCCTTCACGATATTGCCTGATGCGTCGACAGGGATGCGCTGGTAGGCGGCATCCCTCACGTAATCCCCGGTCCATCCATACTTGCCTGAGAAGGACAGCGTGCCACCCCCGCGCAGCCGGTAATCGTACACGGCACCCAGGGTAAAGCTCTCATCTGCCGCATAGGCAAAAGGTGACGTGGGTGAAATACCATTCGCTCCGTCGAACGCACCGCGTTCGATGTACTTGGTATCCAGCAGGCCCAAGCCCAATGTCAGTACCAGGTCATCAATGGGCAGGTAAGTAACCTCAAGTTCAATACCATTCGCCTCGCCCTTGCCGTCACTGGTGGGATAGGGGAAAGGCAGCGAAGAACCGGGGTTGTTCGGGTCCGGTGGCAGCTGCTGGACGCGCATGCCGTCCCAGTCGGAATCGAAGTAGGTGGCGTTGAACCGCAGCCTGCCATCCAGCCAGTCTGAACGCATGCCCAGCTCCCAGGTAGTGACGATTTCCGGGTTCAACCTGACAATGCCGACGTTGTTCACGTTGGTCAGGCCGCCGGAGGTGAAACCTTCACCCCAGCTGCCGTAGAACATCATGTCGTCGGTATGCTGGTAGGTCAGGGCGAACTTGTTGGTGGTGATGCTGCCAAGGTCAGGATCTTCGGCAACTGTGGTCACCGTGCCCGCAAAAGAATTGCCCGATGGGGCAATCTTGGGGTCGGCGGTTCTGAATGCGTCGGTCGGTGCGTATCGGATTGCCCTGCCTGCGTCATCCGTAATGCGGATGCCGACGGTGGCTTCTAGTTTATCGGTGAACGCGTAGGTGAATTCGCCAAACCAGGCGGTGTCCTCGTCTTCATTGCCGGTCAGAGTATCGTCGGTAATGAGCACGATCGGGAAATAGGAGGCCAGGGCGGGGTCACCGATGGCGGCGCCATAGCTCCTCACGTAACCCAGGGCTGCGCCGTCAAGCGGTGGATCGGTCGGGCCGGTGTTGGGCTGGGCGAAATCCCAAAGTCCCCAGCGGTAAAAGCGGTTCTTGTTTTCCTGGTCCAGCCGGTAATGACCCACCAGCCAATTCGCCCTGCCGTCCATAAAGGAGCCGGTAAACTGAAACTCCATGGTCGTGTTTTCATCTTTGTCGCGAATGTCGTCGGTGGTGATGATGAAATTGGAGCCGTCGAAATCGACGACCTGCCGGCGATCCAGTTCCCAGGTGGACAAAATAGCTTTCACGTTAAAGAGTGGGCTAGGCCGCCAGTCCATGGTCATGGTGTAGTAGGACAGGTCTGTCTTGATGCCGTCTTCGGCACCGTCGGACTTGGTTTCCCATTTGCCGACCTGTCCGCCGGGAAACCCGGGCTCATGGGTCAGCGGACCGAAACGGTTTTCGACCAGCTTTTTCGGTGGATCAGGAAACGCCGGGTCAACGGCACGCACGGCGGCCAGGAAATCCGGATTGCCGGCAAGTACATTCTGTGCCCTGAACCTGACGTGGTTGGTATTGGTAAAGCGGACTACGCGGGCGTCGGAAGAGGATTTGTCTTCCTCATTGACGGTGAACCTGAGCCTGAAGTCGTCTGTGGGTTCCCACAGGATGTCACCTCTCAGGATCAGGTCGTCCTGGCCGCCGAAATCATGGCCTGCGGTAAGGCCTTTCAGGTAGCCGTCATTCTGGAAGCTTGACACCATGATCTTTGACTTCAGCGTATCGCTGATCGGGATGTCCACGGCGCCGGTAAAATCGCGCCGGTTGAAACTGCCGACACCGAGGGTGACGCGCGTGGCAAATTCATCACCGGGTCGGCGTGTCGTCATGTTGACCGCACCGCCATTGGTGTTGCGGCCGAACAGGGTGCCCTGCGGGCCGCGCAGCACTTCCACCCGTTCCATTTCAGTGAAGTTGGTCTGCTGGAAGCCAAAGGCGCCCTGCCAGACACCATCGATATAGATGCCGACACCGGGCAAGCCGCGTATGTAGAAGGCTGATTGGCCCTGGCCAAGTCCTGGGTTCAACACCACGTTGGGCACCATGATGCCCAGCTCACTGCCGGTCTGGATGCCGGCATCGGTCAACTCCTCCATGGAGAAGGCCTGGACGGACATGGGTGTTTCCTGCAGGTTGGTTTCGCGGCGTTGCGCAGTGATGACGATTTCTTCGAGCGCGTTTTGCTGGGCAAGTGCGGGCAGTGGTGTACTGCAGATGCCGGCGATGGCGGTGAGCAGTGTGCCGGCTTTTAGCGGCCATGGTGCACGATGGTTCATAGGTATTCCCCCTTAATCTTTGTTATTTTGATTATTCCTACAACGAATTGAAGGCGTGCAGTTTCCTCTTTTTGCGAATCTACAGGGAGAGTCTCGCACTTTTTGAGTGCATGAGGCAATCACACTGTGTAGTCTTAGCCGCCTGGCTGTATGTCCACAGCCGTATTCCGGGGAATATCAGGCAGGGGGCAGGAAATTTGATGTCTTAAGCGAGCGCCTGCGCCAGGATCCTGGCGACATGCAATCCCGTTTTGGCGCCAAGATCCCTGATTTGGCTGCGGCAGCTGGTACCATCCGCGACGATCAGGGTTTCATCATCGGCCTTGCGGACAGCCGGCAGCAAGGCGCTCTCACCCATGGCTTTCGATATGGCGAAGTTGTCCCTGGCATAACCGAACGCGCCGGCCATCCCGCAGCAGCCGGTGTCCAGCGTCTGCACGTCCAGTTCCGGGACAAGTTTCAGCACCGTTTCCACATCGCCTACCAGGCCGAAGGCCTTCTGGTGGCAATGGCCGTGCAGGAGGGCTTTCGTCTGCGGCAGGGGTTTCAGTTTCAGGTTGAGCTTGCCCTGGTGATGCTCACGGGCCAGGAATTCCTCGAACAGGTAGGCGTTGGCAGCCAGTGTTTCGGCATCCTCACCGGGCATCAAGGACTTGAGTTCATCGCGCAGGGTCAACAGGCAGGAAGGTTCGAGGCCGATGACCGGCATGCCGGCGGCCACGTAGGACTTCAGCGTTGCCACGGTGCGTACCAGTTCTTCGCGAGCCCTATCGGTCTGCCCGGCGTTGAGGAAGGTGCGGCCGCAGCACAAGGGGCGTCCGCCCCTGAGCGGGCTGGGGATGTGCACGTCGTAACCCGCCGCTTCCAGAACGGCGACGGCAGCCCTGGCGTTGTCGGGCTCAAACCAGGTATTGAAGGTGTCCACCAGCAGCACTAAGCCATTGCTGTTTGACCTGGGCATGGTGGTGGCATGGCGTTTATGTGCCCGGAAACTATCGCTGCGCCATGCTGGTAATGGCCGGTAGCGGGTGAAGCCAAGGAGTTTTTCGGTCAGTGTCGGCAGGAAGGGCAGGCTGTTGCGCAGGTTTACCAGGAAACCGATGTGCTTCAGCAGCGGTGCATAGCGTGGCAGCCAGGCAATGAGGCGTTCCTTCAGCGGGAGGCGGTGTTTTGTGTAGTAGTGGCTGAGAAACTCGATTTTCATCTTCGCCATGTCGACGCCGGTGGGACACTCCCGCCGGCAGCCCTTGCAGCTCACACACAACTGCATGGTGTCGAACATGGCGTCACTGGTGAAGGCATCGTCACCGAGCTGGTTGCTTAGCGCCAGGCGCAGGGTATTGGCGCGGCCGCGCGTGGAATGCTGCTCATCCCGGGTGGCACGGTAGGACGGGCACATGGCGCCGCCGTCCATTTTGCGGCAGGCGCCGTTGTTGTTGCACATCTCCGTGGCGCGCTGGAAGCCGCCGCCATCATCGTCATGAAAAGCGTACCAGTCCATGACCGTTTCGATTCTGTTTGTCGTGTGGCCCGGCTGAAAGCGGAACAGGGAGCGGTCGTCGAATTTCGGGGCGCGCACGATGCGGCCCGGGTTGAGCAATCCATTCGGGTCGAAGGCGTCCTTCACGTCCTCGAAATTTTTCACCATGCGCTCGCCGAACATGGCGGCGTGGAATTCCGAGCGGGACAGGCCGTCACCGTGTTCGCCGGAGTGGGAGCCCTTGTATTCACGGACCATCTCGAAGCATTCCTCGGCGATGGCGCGCATTTTTGAGGCGCCATCGGCTTTCTTCATGTTGAGGATGGGCCGCACGTGCAGCGTGCCCACCGAGGCGTGGGCATAGAAGGTGCCCTCGGTGCCGTGCTTGT
>JALRBG010000093.1 GCA_023257855.1 Pseudomonadales bacterium
GGTTCAGTCGGGGGCGCGAATTTATGCTCATGAGGTTATCACTCGGCTTTCCTTAGGGGTGAACTGGATCACGTAACTCTGCCAATACTAATAAATTCAATAACTTGTATCATCATTTATATATTTATTTTGCTGAATGTAACGCGGTGTATACGGCCAAACTGTTGACGTGGGAAAATTTCCCTCTTAAACTAGCTCTTGTGTTAAACCAAGAAACGCTCTGGAGGTGATGATTATTAAGCAGTATCTGATTCTGACAATGGTTCGTACCTTTACTCTATAGGTGCACGCTGTATAGTCGGGTAATGGCAATTAGGCCTGCCCGTTAACAAACTTAGTAGCTTCTGTACGTTAGCAATTACCTGATTAGAGCACCTGTAGAGGGTACGGCCTATTTAAAAGGCCTGAAGAATCGCAACATGAAATACCCAACCTCACGCGTCCGCGTATCCAGAACCCTCGCACTTTCCATTACCTGTCCGTTTGTCTTACTGCCACTTGCCAGTAATGCCCAGGAACCTGCCCCGGCTACCACACACAAGTTCACAGTGGGCACCTATTTCAGCAGTGGCGACTACGGGGCCGACAAGGAGACGGATATCGACTATTACCCGTTCAGTTACGAAATCGCGCGTTTTCCATGGGTTCTTTCGGTGACGGTTCCCTACCTTAGCCTGTCCGGTCCCGGCGACGTTTTCCTGGAAACCGGTAATATCGGCAGGGGCAGGGGCGGTGCAAATTCCCTGATCGATGAACAGGGCATGGGCGATGTCTTTCTGACGGGTACCTACCAGATGAACCCGATCTTCAATGGCTGGGTCTTTGTCGATTTCAGCGTCCAGGCAAAACTGCCGACAGCCGATGAGACCCGTGACCTGGGTACCGGTGAAACCGATTACGGTTTACAACTGGATTTCTATACAACGCTGGGCAGGAACACCTGGTTTTCAAGCCTGGGTTATCGCAGGCGAGGCAAAACTCCCTTGTATGATCTCGAGGATTCACCGTTCGCCTCTTTCGGCTTGATGCGCCAGTACGGCGAGAACACCTACCTGGGACTGCTTTATGATTACCGGGACAGGGCATCCAGCAACAGTTTTGAAAGCCATGAACTGATGCCATTCGTGTCATGGAATTTTGCCGAACGCTGGAACATGATGGTATATACCATTGTGGGATTCACTGACAGCAGCGCAGAACGGACGGCCGGTTTACAGGTTTCCTATACGCTGCCCTGAACCGGTTTCAACAGGCCAAATTAAAACGCCCGGTCACTTGGGAAAGAGACCGGGCGTTTTGTATTCAGGGCGGGCGTCTGCCTAGTGGTTCAGCAGGGTGGAAAGCGTCCGCATTGGACGTACCGGGGGCGGTGCGGGGATATCCACGCGCTGTACCGGTGAGATACGTGTCGGTACGGTGAAGCGGTCTGGCCGCTCCGGGCGCACCGGCACAGCTATCCGGGTACGAATCATGGCATCGGTGGCACTCGTGTCTGCCAGCAAGGTTTCGGTAATCTCAAGTGCTGCTTGCGATTCGGCAAGAATCAGGCTGTTCAGGATATCCAGGCTGGCGACCAGCGTGTCGGCAGCGATCTCGTGGCGTTCATCCAGCAGGATGGTCTCCACTTGTCCATCCTGGCCATCAAGGATGACGCCGGCAACCAGTTCGTCAATCAGGGCCTGTTCAGCGATGTCGAGACCGGGAGCGGGTGCAAGGGGTGCCTCAGGCGAGAAGCGCAGAACGCTCACATCGAATTCCGGACGTGGTGTTATCGCCAGGCTGGCAATCCGGGTGCTTGTGCTGGCAGCATCGAGATTGAGCTCATTGCGCAGGCTGTCCAGGGGTGAGAGCGGCAGTTCCTGGTCACTGGAATCATTTGCGCCGAGTTTGAGGCCTGAGCCGTCATTGGGTGTTTTGCCGGTGCCGCCGAATCCGCTTTCACCGGGGAATTTGCCGGTGCCGCCAAAACCGCTGCCACCGTCACTGCCAGGACCTGTCAGGAAAAAATTGATTGCAAAAGCCAGGCACAGGACAGCGAGAAGGGTGGCCAGCAGAGAATGACTCTCCACCAGCGCAGCAGCCCTGGCTGTCAAATTTCCTGCTATGTCCTGACGATGCTTTTTCATCCGAGTTATTTTATCGTGTTTGTTTGGGAAATGCTTCACAAATTCAACAACTTTCGAGGTGCCGGATTTGCGTCATCACCCGTTGTTTCCTCAGGCTGAAGGCGACTCTTCCGATCCGGTGGCATTGGTGTCGACATTGCCGTTTTCCACGGCCGGATCATACTGCTGGTTATAGTTGAAAATGCCGAAATTCATGCGGTAATGATTGTCGGGCCCTTTTCTGTCAGCGTTTTGCAGCGCAAGGGCGCGTTCGTTTATCTTCATCAGAGCCTCCATGCCAAGTTTATTGGCCATTTCGGTCAGTTCATTGATCGATGCCTGGCTGAGTTCGTCGTAGTAAACGCTGCGGTCGAAGAAGGGCGGCTTTTCCCCGGCCAGGTTGTGGACGCCGGCATTGAGGTGGTCCTGAATATTCTTGCCAAAGAAGTAAAGTTTCTCTTCCTGGCCCTTGTCAGGGGTGAAGGCCGAGGTTTTCAGGATAACGCGGTGATCAGGGTCGAGTTCGACCATATCCAGCCGCATCAGTTCGTCGAGAACCACACGAGGGCGGATGTCGCCCTTGGCGATATTGGCCACCAGGCCTTCGAAGGAATCGTTGCTGAATTCGTCCTGGTCCTGCAGGGGAAGGATTTTCGGTGTGCCATCAGGATTTTGCAGTTGCTTGTCACCTACCCAGCGAGCCACGATCTGGGAACCGACTGAAATGTTCATTGGGCGGGTTTCGGGGATGTCTTCCTCGGAGCGTAAGCGTTTAACGTCCTTGCGATGGACGCCTGTCAGGAGATTTATTCGGCTGTCAGTCTGTTTCTTGCCCGGTACGGGGAAGTCTTGCTCGGCTACATCGACATAGACAGATTTCAGCATGTTGATCAGGAAGGGGTAGGTTACCTGGTTCGCTACCATGAATTTCACGAGCGGACGCAGGATCTTCCTGAGCGCACTGATGACGGCGATGTTGCCTTGTTGCAGGGATGAATTGTCAGGCATAAAGCGCAGTATAATCCCTAGAGGGAAAAAATCCCACATTTTTTAAGCCCCTGTCCCTGATGCCCTGGCCAGGGCAAGAATGCCAGTAATTCAGAGGCTTGCAGCCAGCTCTGGTGTTATACTGCGCCGTTTTTCATCACTAGTTTCTATAGGATTCCAACCCCGGCATGTTCCTGGACAGATACATCAACGTGGTACTGCGATGGCCCATACCCGTTCTGGCTTGCGTGTTTGCTCTGACAGCCTTACTGGGTTGGTATACCCAGCAATTTCGCATGGATGCCTCGGCCGACTCGCTGGTGGTGGAAGGTGATGCCGACCTGGAGTACTCACGCGAAATCAATGCCCGGTATGGTACAGGCGAATTTGTGTTTGTTACATACACCCCCGAGGAGCCCCTTTTCACGGGGGCTTCACTCGCAGCGCTAAGGGGGTTACGCGGCGAATTGCTGGCCCTGCCCGGTGTCGATTCGGTGGACAGCATGTTTGATGTCCCGCTGTTCAAGGTTGCCGATGTCTCACTGAGCGAGGTAACCGACAATATCATCAACCTCGATTCCCCGGGCATCGACATGGTAGACGCGCGTGACGATCTGGCCAGCAGTGATGCGTATCGCGATGTTCTGCTCAGTGCCGATGGCCAGACTACAGCACTGATCGTCAACTTTGCCCCTAACATTGCCCTCGAGGACCTGCTGTTGCGGCGTACGGCGTTGCGAGATGCGGCCCGGACGGGCGAGCTTTCCGATAGCGACCAGGCAACACTGAGGGATATCGAGGCCGGATATACCGAGGCTGCTATCGCCGATGCGCGCCAGCTGCATGAGAATATCGCCGCCATCCGGGCAATCCTGGAGCGTTACCGTTCTGGCGCCACGATTTATCTTGGAGGCGTGCCGATGATCGCCGACGACCTGGTGACCTTTGTCAGGAATGACCTGGTCACTTTCGGCACTGCCATTCTGCTGTTCATTATCGCAGCCCTGGCTTACCTGTTCCGTAAATTGCGCTACGTGGTTATTCCGCTCGTTTGCGGCACCGTCATTGCGGTCTGTGTCATTGGCCTGCTGGGATTGCTCGAATGGCCCGTAACGGTGATTTCCTCCAACTTCATATCCCTGTTGCTCATCATCACCATATCCCTGACCGTGCATCTTATCGTCAGGTACAGGGAGCTGGAGAACGAGCAGCCGGAGCTGGGGCATCACGAGCGGATTCGCATCACCCTTAAAAACATGTCAAAACCCTGTGCCTACACCTCCCTAACGACCATCGTCGCGTTCGGCTCCCTGGTGGTTAGTGACATTCCACCGATCATCGATTTCGGCTGGATGATGGTGATGGGAATTTGCTGCGCCTTCCTGCTGACCTTCATGATCTTCCCGGCGATCCTGGGGCTTTTGCAGGCAAACTTTTCTGCCACTGGCAGCAAAACCATCGATATCACCCCGGCACTGGCGCGGTTTACAGACAGAAACGGCAGGTTGATAGTGGTTGCCGCCGTTCTGCTGTTTGTCTTCAGTGCC
>JALRBG010000133.1 GCA_023257855.1 Pseudomonadales bacterium
TGTTCAATATTGGCTACATCATTGCCGGCATGATCGTGCTTGCTGCAATTGCCATCATCGTCAAATACGGCGTCAGCCAAGACTCACCGGCGCGCGCCGCCAATTAACTTGCCGGCTTGGAACAGGTTATGTCGAAGAAAGAAGAACAACGGAAGATCAGGGAAGAAAAACAGGCAGCTGCCAGGCGCAAGGAAAAATTCAATGCGCTGGCGCTTAAGGTCGGGATGGTCATTCTTATCCCGCTGGTGCTGAGTGTGCTGTACCAGGGGCTATTCAGTGGTCCGCCGGCGTTGCCGCCTGACCTGGTGGGTGATGCCGATCACGTCCGCGGCAATCCCGATGCCCCGGTCACGCTGACCGTATACGCCGACTTCCAGTGCCCTGCCTGCCAGAGCGAATGGGAGACCATCACACGGGCCTGGCCGCGCATCCGTGACGATGTGCGCCTTGTCTACCGGTATTTCCCGCTGGATACGCACCGCTTTTCCTTCCAGGCGGCACGCTATGCGCAAGCCGCTGCCAACCAGGGCATGTTCTGGGAAATGCATGACATATTGTTCGCCACCCAGCAGGAGTGGACTCTGGTCGGAGACCCGACAGCGCTGTTCGACAATTATGCTGAACAGCTGGGTCTGGACCTGGAGCAGCTGAGGGCTGATATTGAATCGTCTGAGGTGCGGGCGAAAATTATTTCCGACCAGCAGGGTGGAATCCGGGCAGGTGTACGCAGTACGCCGGCACTCTTCATCAACGGTGATATCGTCCAGAACCCCGCAACGCCGGGAGCTTTAGTTGATCTAATTACCGCGGCCCGGCAGTAGCTGCTGCGCTCACTCATACTGCGTTAAAAAAGAAAAGCGTTTGTACAGGCTGTCGCCGTGAAATATTCGGGTTGGCAGGTCGGCATAAGCCCGGAGGGCCGTTTGCCGGCACCAGATTAAGGTTAAAGCGCTCTTAATCGTTCCAGTAAATCAAAGTTGGCATAGCCGTCAGTGGGTATGCCGCTGCGCGCCTGGTATTCCCTTACTCCTGCCCGGGTCCTGGACCCGCTGATGCCATCGGATGTGCCGACATCGATACCCTGCTGGTTCAGCAGCGTCTGCAACTCGATCACTTCATCACGGCTGAGCGGTCGTTCTTCCTCGGACGGCATGTTGACGAAGGGGCCGCCGCCGACAAAGCGGTCGGCCAGGTGGCCGACGGAAATGGCATAGAAGGTGGAGCGGTTCCACACCATGGTGGTGCGGTAGTTCTGGTAGGTGAGGAAGGCGGGGCCCTGTGCGCCGGCTGGCAGCACGATGGAGCCGAGCATGTCGGCGTTGCCGAGCGGCGCGCCATCAGTGCGCCTGACGCCGAGACGGTTCCAGTCGGTCACGGTTTTCCTGACGCCCGTGCCGGTCTGCGTGAAATCGAAACCTGCCGGCAGGACCACTTCGCGCCCCCAGCGCTCATCCCCCTGCCAGCCGTTCTGTGACAGGTAGTTGGCTGCCGAGGTCATGACATCCGGCACGCTGTTCCAGATGTCGATGCGACCGTCGCCGTCCCCGTCGCGGGCATAGTTGTAAAAGGTGGATGGCATGAACTGGCATTGCCCCATGGCGCCCGCCCAGGATCCGGTCATGCTGTCCGCGGCGATATGACCTTCCTGAATGATGCGCAGCGCCGTGAGCAGCTCCTTGCGGAACATGTCGCGACGGCGAGGATCATAGGCAAGCGTGGCCAGGGCATTGATGACGGAAAAGCCCCCGGTGAAATCCCCGAAGTTGCTTTCCAGCGCCCAGAATGACACCAGGTAGTGGGGCTG
>JALRBG010000163.1 GCA_023257855.1 Pseudomonadales bacterium
GACGGTCCTGCCGTGCAACAGGTGTGAACCCGGAAACGCCAGGTCCTTGCCGCCGCCACCGCTGTGCACGCAGGTGCCGCGGTTGGCCAGCGCCTCGAATGCTGTCCTGACCGTATCGGGGTCGTTGGTGGTGTCCACAGCGTAATGCACCCCGGCACCCCCGGTGATCCTGTTGATGCTGGCCAACATAGCTTCGCGCCCGTCGGCGGCCAGCGTGTGTGTCGCCCCCATGGCAACGGCCAGCTCCAGCCGCTGCGGGTTGGCATCCACGGCGATGACCGGATCGAGGCCGGCAATTTTTGCCACCATGATGGTGCTCAGCCCGACATTGCCGGTCCCGAACACGGCCAGGGACCGGCCCGGCGCCGGTTGCAGCACATTCAGGACAATGCCCGCGCCGGTCTGGAAACCGCAGCCCAGCGGGCCGAGTTGTTCGATGGGGAAATGCGTGTCCACCTTCACCGCATTGCGTGCGGTGGCCAGGGCATGGGTGGCAAAGGAGGATTGCCCGAAGAAGTGGCCGTGGATGCTGGCGGGCGAGTACGGTGCCGCGCCGGTACAGGCAAATGACAACACCTGGCCGGCATCACAGTAGGCCGGATGGTGTTCATGACATGGGCCGCACCGCCCACAGGAGGGAAACGTCAGGATGACGTGATCGCCCGGTGCGAAGCCATCCACATCGTTTCCGATCGCCGCCACGACGCCGGCACCTTCATGACCGAGCACCACCGGCAACGGCACGCCGGCATACCCGTGACTGACCTTGATGTCGGTATGGCAGATTCCGGTGGCGACAAGTTTGACCAGAATTTCACCCGCTCCCAGCGCTCCGATGGAAATGGTCTCCAGTGCAAAGGGTTCGCCGAGTGCGTGTAATACCGCCGCCCTGATCGTTGTAGTCATGGATACTGTTTCCTGTTGCCAAAAAAGGACTATACCCAAGCGCGGGAACCGGGCAAAGCGGTGCATGGCGCTGTTGCGGATGTTTCGCTTACTATTGCGCCATGGTTACCTGGTCAAACTTGCGCACCGCACTGCTGCTTGCCCTGCTGTCATGTGCATCCCTCCTTTTCGCCCAGCAGGGCGCGACGTCCCGTGAGCTGACTGTACTGTACACCAACGATGAACACGGCTGGATGGAGGGCATGTCACCCGGACAAGGTGCCGGCAACCTGTACAACTTATGGCGGGAACAGGAAGGCTATCGTGAGCATGGGCCATTCCTCGTGCTCAGCGGTGGCGACAACTGGACCGGGCCGGCGATATCCACGTGGGTCCAGGGCGCAAGCATGGTGGACGTGATGAATGCCATGCACTATGACGCCTCGGCCGTGGGCAACCATGAATTTGATTTTGGTCTCGACGCCCTGGCAGCACGCGCCGCAGAAGCCGGCTTTCCGTACCTGAGCGCCAATACGCGCTGGAAGGATACGGGGAAGGTTCCGGAAGACATCGGCATCCTGCCTTTTACCATCATCGAGAAGAACGGCGTGCGTATCGGCATTATCGGCCTGACCACGACCAGCACGCCCTTTGTCACGATGCCGACCCATGTGCGCGACCTCGATTTCACCGGGTACGCCGCTGCCGTACGCGAGGTCTTTCCTGGCCTGGCCGGCACCGACCTGCAGTTTCTCATTACCCATGTGTGCATGAACGAACTGGAGCCACTGATCCGGGAAATCGCCGACCTTGGCGTCGACCTGGCCGGCGGCGGCCACTGCAACGAACTGTCGGCGCAAAAAATCGGCGACACCATCATCCTTGGCGGCGGTTATCACTTCACCGCCTATGCCTCGGCAACTTTTTACTACGATCCCACGCAGGACCGGTACGTGGGCACCGTCTTTGGCACCCACCAGAACCGTGGTGGGGATGCAGACACGGAGGTAAGCAATATTGTTGCAGCCTGGGCAGGTCTGTCTGCGGAAATCCTCCAGGAAACAATTGCCTGGAATGCATCGCGCCTCGAACAGGGCGGCATCCTTGACCAGCTCATCATCGACAGCTGGCTGGCGTCCTACCCCGATGCCGACATTGCCATTACCAACCGCGGCGGCATTCGCGCCGCCCTGCCTGCAGGGGAAATCAGCGTCGCAGACATCGTGAACATCCTGCCCTTCGACAACACCGTCATTGTGGCAGAAGTCCCCGGCAGGGTTATTGAACAGGCTCTGCGTGAAGGCGGCAGGCCCGTGGTTGCCGGGCTGGTTGAACGCGACGGGGAATGGTACCTGTCAGGCAGCAACACGCGCCTCATGCCAGACGCAAACTATACGCTGCTGCTAAACAGCTTCATGTATGAAGGCGGCAATAACTTCGGCATGGTGCGGGAAGCCGACCCGAACGGCTTCGATACCGGCATGAACTACAGGCAGCCATTCGCGGACTGGCTGAAAAGCCGGCAGTCCTCGGCTGGAAACCCACTCTCGTTCGATTGAGCGGGATAACGCTTACTCGAAGATCACCTCGATCTCGCCTTCCGCGTTGACCTCGAAACGGTTGCCGGCCTGGCAGGCATATTCCTGTACAAACTCGCCTGCTGGCAAACGCGAGTAGTACTTGGTCGTTGTCCAGGGTGAAGTGAACACTACCGGGTCCACCAGTTCGATATCCACCTCGAAGAAATCCGGCGTCACCTTGGTCATGCGCCAGTTCACCGTGAGCTGGTCGCTGTGGGGAACCCCGGTGGTGTCCACCAGCGTATCGCCCCTGAGTCCGACTGTCTTCACGACCAGGGCATTGCCTTCCCAGTGACCGGTGGAATAACCATTGAAGCTCGGCACCAGGTCGGCAGGCGGCTCGCGGCCATCGAGGTAGACGCGCACCGTGGCTTCGGAAAACTCCGCATACCAGTTGAGCTGGTGCTCGGCTTGCAGGATCTCGCCCGGCAGCACCATGGTCAGGAAGCGCGGAAAGCCCGGCGGTATACAGCGTGCGGTGGGATCGGTGGTGGCGCGACCGGCATCGGCGTCAGCCCAGCGCTGGTTCCACATGGCCAGGTATTCCGGCCGCAGCGGCGGCTGCTGGCCGCGGCGGGAAGGCGAATTCAGGGTATCGAAATGGATGCCGCCGCTGGCATTGGCCCAGACACCGTTGAAGTTGCGCGCCTCGGCATCGCTCATGGGGACATTATCCGGTCGATCACCGCGCAGGATCGTGCCCGTCCCGGTCAGTTCCACCTGGGCTTCTTCGGTGAATGCCCATTCCTGGAGCAAACCGCCCGGCTGGCCGCTGTGCAGGGGATCAAAGGTCACGGTCAGGCGGTCACCGGGTTTCAGGGTGTCGCGGGTCCAGCCCTGGCGGGACAGCATGTTGACCGGGCCCTGGTCCAGCACCCAGTCGGTTTCGGAGCCATCCGGGTTCGTTACCGTCAGCACCACCGCCGCATGGGGATTGGTCCAGCGGTGTTCGCGCACGACACCGGTCATTGTCCGCGGATTTTGCGAATCATAGATCGCGAAGGAATGGTGGGCACCTGCCGGCAACGAAACTGCCACCAAACCCAGGATGGAAAGAAGAATACCTGGCGCTATCCCTAAGTATCGTTTCATGTACTGCTTCCCCTAGCTGTAAATTTTTTGAAAAGGTAATGGAATGGATACGGCCAGTCCAGTCCTGTTCATGTTTAAGAGCGTCAAAGTTTCAGGTTCTTCTTCACGCTGCCCCTGACCAGGCCGACAATCTCACGCACGGTCTCCACTCGCGTATAGTTCTGCCGGATCAGCAGCACAATGCGGCGTGACGGCTGCGGCTGCTGGAACGGGATATATACAATGTCGTTGCTCTCGCGCTGGTCGATGACCGACAGCTTTGGCAGCAGCGTGATACCGATGCCGGAAGCCACCATGTAGCGCAGGGTTTCCAGGCTGGTCGCCTGGAAGCGCTTGTCCTCGTCGGCGCCGGCACTGAAGCAGTAGCCCAGGGCCTGGTTGCGCAGGCAGTGGCCGTCCTCAAGGGTGAGCACGTGGCAGCCCTTGAGGTCTTCCAGCTTGACGCGTTTCTTTTTCGCCAGTGCATGCTTCCTGTTCATCGCCAGCACGAAGGGCTCGTCGAACAGTTCATAGGCGTCGAAATCCTTCATGTCCTCGAGCCAGGGCAGGATGAGTGCATCCAGGTGGCCCTTGTCCAGTGACTGGACCAGGTCGGCGGTCTGTTCCTCGTGCAGGTAGAACTCCATGCGCGGGAGGCCGCCAATGAGGTCCGGCATGATATGCGGCAGCAGGTACGGCGCCAGGGTCGGGATCAGGCCCAGGTGCATCTCACCGGATAAGGGATCACCCAGGGTCTTGGCAGTGACCTCCAGGTCATGGGCGGCGTTCAGCACCTTTCTGGCCTTGGCCAGCAGCTGGTTGCCGGCGGGCGTGAGCATGATGTTGCGACGATGGCGTTCGATGAGGGTGACGCCAAGCTGCTCTTCCAGCTTGATGATCTGACCGCTCAGCGTGGGCTGGCTGACATGGCAGGCCTCGGCTGCCTTGCCGAAGTGCTTGAAGCGCTCTATGGCATCGAGGTATTCCAGTTCACGCAGTTTTATCATTTGAATAATCTATTATCTAGGCTGGTTTCATTTATTTTGCCAATAATATATCAGCCTGTAAACCGGCTCTTGATGCGCATCAAAAAAGGGAGCCGAAGCTCCCTTTTTCACGACTGCATTTCGATGCTCAGTCGCTGTAGCTGATCCGGTAGACCACACCGTTGTGGTCATCCGACACCAGCAGCGACCCGTCCGGGGTCAGCTCCATGTCGACCGGGCGTCCCCAGTAGACCAGGCGGCTGGCGTCATTGGGATCCTCGACGAGCCAGCCGGTGGCAAAGTCCTCGTAACCCTGCGCGATGCCGTCAGCAAATTGCATCAGGCGGATGAGGTAGCCCAGCGGCGGATTGCGATTCCAGGAGCCGTGGTAAGCGGCAAACAGCTGGCCGCGGTATTGCGCCGGGAACTGGCTGCCGGTGTAGAACTCAATGCCAAGACCCGCGGTATGGGCCGGCATCTCGAGGACGGCCGGGGTGAAGTCACTGTCCTGCATGGTCGTGGGAAATTCGGTATCCACGATATTCTTGCCGTAGCGCCAAGGATAGCCGAAGTGCTGCCCTGCCCGGCTGACGCGATTGAGTTCCTCGGGCGGCGTGGTATCCCCCCAAAGATCGCGGCCATTGTCGGTAAACCACAGTTCGCCGGTCCCGGGATGCCAGGTAAAGCCGACGGTGTTGCGCACGCCGCGGGCCACGATCTCGCGGTTGCTACCATCCAGGTCCATGCGCAGGATGGTGCCGAATTCTCCTTCCGGGACGCAGATGTTGCAGGGCGCACCTACCGGCACATACAGCTTGCCGTCGGGACCAATGTCGATGAATTTCCAGCCGTGCTGGTACTCGGTTGGCAACGTGTCTGTCACCACTTCCGGGGCCGGCATGTCACGCAGGTGATTGTCGGCATCGGGATAGCGCAGGATGCGGCTGATCTCGGCGACATACAGGTCCCCGTCATGCCAGGCCACTCCGTTGGGGTAATTCAGGCCTTCGGCGATAGTGATGACTTCGTCACCGACACCGTCACCATCGGCATCCGGAATGGCGTAAACCTTGCCAATGGAGTCGGCACCCACGGCGCCGCGCGTTCCCACGTACAGCACACCGTTGTCGCTCAGCGCGATCTGGCGCGCCTCTTCCATGCCCCGGGCATAGATGGATATCTCGAATCCTTCGGGCAGTTGAATGCGATCGAGATAGGCATCAACGTCCACATCCAGAGGATTGCGGGCAGCACTGACCTGGGGTTGCTGGGCAATGGCATTGCCCGCCAGGGTGGAAATCAGGAGGAGGTAAAGCGGTATCAGGCGCCTGGACATGGTTTTCTCCGTCAGTGATTAATGTCTTGGCCGGCCAGAATAGACAACGTGAAAGGGGAATTCAATGCGGGCTGCCGCGTTTTGGCAATGCAGGGTGCTCGAGTATAATACGCGCCTTCCCGGGTAGCCGGGTCAAGCGGACGTGGCGGAATTGGTAGACGCGCTGGATTTAGGTTCCAGTACCGCAAGGTGTGGGAGTTCAAGTCTCCCCGTCCGCACCATCTTTTTATCTTTCCCTCTTTCTCTCTTTTCTTACTTCCTTTCAGCCTCTCTTTTTACCTTTATCACTCTATGAGCTCGTCGGCTCAGGCAAATAACTTCAGGTGTATCGCAAGCCTCGGGCCACGCTAATCTTTGGTCATGATGAAAGACTTTCTGACTACGGTTCTGAGTAAGCTCAGCTCACCCTCAAAAACCTCGAACGCAGACGAGCCTCCGGCAGCTGCGCGCGCGCCTGCGAGGACGGATGAGAAGACGGACAAGAAGACGGCAGCAAAGAGAGACAAGCAACTAGTCTCCTCTTCGGCAGACGTCAGTGCTTTTCTCACTAAAGTGGCTGCGCTGCCCA
>JALRBG010000238.1 GCA_023257855.1 Pseudomonadales bacterium
GCGGCTGGCCGGCGATAATGTTCTGGCGAACAATATGCTTTTCCAGCTTGCCGAAAATTCCCTGTACTTCCTTGCCTGTGACAGGTGGCTCGGCTGCTTCGTTGGTGAACTGGGCAACGGCCTGGTCGCGCAGGTCAGCCAGCGTGTCCTGACGCAGCATTTTGTCGGATACCTGGTAGGCAGCCTTGATGCCTTCGGCAAAGGCGCCACTGATGGCGTCTGACAGCGCGTCATTGGTTGCCGGCGGCGTCCATTCCCAGGCGGGCTTGCCAGCCTCGGCCTGGAATTCCTTGATAGCCTGGATCACAACCTGCATTTCCTGGTGCGCAAACAGTACAGCGCCCAGCATCAGGTCTTCGTTGAGTTCCTTGGCTTCGGATTCCACCATCAGCACAGCCGACTCGGTACCGGCCACGACCATGTCGAGATCGGAAGTTTCCAGCACGGTATTGGTCGGATTCAACACATAGCCATCAGTGTTGTTGTAACCGACACGCGCAGCACCGATGGGGCCGGCAAACGGGATGCCGGATATGGCCAGCGCGGCCGAGGCGCCGATCATGGCGGCAATGTCTGGGTCAATGTGCTTGTCTGAAGACAGCACTGTGAGGATCACCTGTACTTCATTCATGAACCCTTTCGGGAACAGCGGACGAATCGGCCTGTCTATCAGGCGTGAAGTCAACGTTTCCTTTTCGGTGGGTCGGCCTTCCCGCTTGAAAAAACCGCCGGGAATCTTGCCAGCCGCATAGGTCTTTTCCTGGTAGTTGACGGTCAGGGGGAAGAAGTCCTGGTCTGGTGATGCAGTCTTTCTTCCTACGACAGTGGCGAGTACAACGGTGTTCTGGATGGTGACAAGTACCGCGCCGGTAGCCTGGCGGGCAACCTTGCCTGTTTCCAGGATTACGGTGTCTTTGCCATACTTGAATTCTTTCCTTACTGAATTAAACATAACTATTTACTCTGCTTTTTACTCTACTTTTCCAAAAGCGGTCTAACCTGGCCAGCCCAATGCCAGCCAGGCTGTGGAGCCCTTACAATATTCCAGGGAAACTGATGTCAGGCTCCTGATTAACGACGCAGACCAAGTCGCTTGATCAGCGATGTATAGCGGTCAACATCCTTTCTTTTCAGGTAATCGAGCAGCTTACGACGGGTATTCACCATGCGGATCAGGCCGCGACGGGAATGATGGTCCTGATTGTGCTCTTTGAAGTGGTCTTGCAGGTGGTTGATGTTGTTTGTCAGCAATGCTACCTGGACTTCCGGGGAACCTGTGTCACCCTCGGTCAAGGCATATTCCCTGACGATCTCAGCTTTCTGCTCGGCAGATAAGGCCATGAGTTTTACTCCTGTGAATATGCGTTAAAAAGTCGAACGTCCGTTTCAATCAGAATAACCATGCATATTTATAGTTACCTGAGATGCTCCTTGCGGTCCCTGCCCCGGAATCAACTGCCTACCATTGCAAGGGGTGCGTACAATAGCATACAACTCCCCGGTGATACAGTCTTTCAGGCACCTGAATTTAAAGGAAAAACCGTGAATTTCAGGGGGTTTTCAGTAACCGTACCGGGGTTACCCGACCGTCGTCCAGGATCTTCCCGATACCGAAAAAGCCCTTCTCGTCATACATCCTGACCAGACCTGTGCGGGGCAGGCCATTGACGATGACCGCCTGTCCCTGGCGCACGAAATCAGCGGTAGCTGCGGGCATATCCGTCCTGGGCAGGTGTTCCACGGCGAGATCGGCGGGCATGAGGAATTGATCGAGGTTTTCCGGGCCGCCTGTTGCAGCCGCCAGCTCCAGTTGGTCAATCGTGACGGCATCGGATTCCAGGAAAGGCCCTGATTGCAGCCTGCGCAGGGCGGTCACATGACCGCCCGTCCCGAGGGCATCCCCCAGGTCATCGGCTATGGTCCTGATATAGGTCCCTTTTGAACAGCTGATGTCGAGGTCGACCTCATCCCCACGAAAGTCCAGTAAATCCAGCCTGAATACCGTCACCTCCCGTTCCTTGCGCACCACTTCCCCACCCTTGCGCGCGATTTTGTAAAGCGGCACACCCTGGTGCTTGAGTGCGGAATACATGGAGGGCACCTGGACGATTTCCCCCCGGAACTGCTCAAGGCAATCCTCGACCTGCTTCCGGGTCACATTCACAGGTCGGGTATCAAGGACTTCTGACTGGGAATCTCCGCTGGCGGTTTTCACACCAAGCCTGACCGTGGTCCTGTAGCGCTTGTCTGCATCGAGCAGGAACTGGGACAGCTTGGTAGCCTCACCGAGGCAGAGTGGCAATACGCCGGTAGCCAGGGGATCAAGACTGCCTGTATGCCCGGCCTTGGCGGCATTGAACAGGCGCTTTACCCGCTGCAGGCTGCGATTGGAGGATTCACCGATGGGTTTGTCGAGGACGATGATACCCGTGATGTCCCTGCCCCGTGCTCGCCTTGCCATTGGAATAAACAGTATCCTTGAAGCGGGTCACGACTCGCCGGCATCATCGAGATGATGATCACGCTCATCGCGGGCAAGGGCTTCATCGATCAGGCTGGTAAGGTACTGGCCCCGGACCAGGGAGTCATCGTAGATGAACTTGAGGCGTGGCGTGGTGCGCAGGCTTATGTTCTTCGACAACAGGGTACGCAGAAAACCGGCGGCCTTGTTGAGTGCGGCAACACCCTCTTCGGCTTCCTTCGCACCGGACTTGCCCAGCAGGGTCACGTAGACGTTGGCGTAGCTCAGGTCCTTGCTGACCCTGACCCCGGTCACTGATGCCATGCCCACGCGCGGGTCCCGTACTTCATTCTGGATCAGCAAGGCGATTTCCTTTTTCAGGAGGTCGGCAACCTTGTCCACCCTGCTTGAGACTGTGGCCATATCAGTTAGTGCTTGCTATGCAAGTGTCCTGGCGACTTCCTTGCGCTCGAAGACTTCGATCTTGTCGCCAACACGAACGTCGGTGTAGTTCTTCACACCAATACCGCATTCCATGCCATTCCTGACTTCACTGGCTTCCTCCTTGAAGCGACGCAGGGATTCGAGCTGACCTTCGTAGATGACCACGTTGTCGCGCAGTACGCGTATCGGTTTATGCCGGTACACCGTACCTTCGATTACCAT
>JALRBG010000268.1 GCA_023257855.1 Pseudomonadales bacterium
CATACACTCCAACCTTGTGCAGCTCATCGAGTTTCGCCAAGGTTTGGTCGATATTGTGCATCAGCATGCTTTCAGTGATTTCCACTTCCAGCCTGTTGCCGGGAAAATCATGCTTCTTCAGCGCCCTGACGATCTTGTCGACGAAATCGACCTGCTCGATCTGCTTGTTGGAAAAATTGATGGCCAGCTTGCCCACCTCAAGACCGGCATCGAGCCAGTTCTTGATGTCGCTGATAGCGGTGTCCAGCACCCAGTCGCCTAGGTCCACGATGATGCCGCATTCCTCTGCGACCGCCATGAAGGCTGCCGGGGACAGCAGCCCACGCGTGGGATGGTTCCAGCGCAGCAGTGCTTCCACGCCGATGATATCGCCGTTGAGCGCGCTGACCTGCGGCTGGTAGAAGACCTCGAACTGGTTTTCCTTCAGGCCGCGGCGGATATCCGCCTCCATGTTGAGCATGCGGCTGTGCTTGACGCTCATGTCGGAGTTATAGCGTTTGTAACTGTTCTTGCCCTGCTCCTTGGTGAAGTACATGGCCGTGTCGGAATTCTTGATAAGCTCATCCGATGTCTGCCCGTCTTCGGGATACACGGCGATGCCGATGCTGCCGGAAACGAAAATTTCATGTCCCTCGACGTTGAACGGCTTCTTGATGGTGACCACCAGTTTCCTGGCGACAATCTCGGCGATGTCAGGAGAATCCACGTGCAGCAGCAGGATGATGACTTCATCGCCGCCAAGGCGTGCCACGGTATCGCCTTCACGCAGGTGGGCCTTGAGCCGGTTACCGACCTGCTTGAGCAGTTCGTCGCCGACGGTGTGCCCCAGTGTGTCATTGACCACCTTGAAGCGGTCGAGGTCGATAAACAGCACCGCCAGCTTGTCATCCTCGCGCCGTGCATTGCTGATGGTATTGGACAGGCGATCCTGGAACAGGGCACGGTTCGGCAGGCCGGTGAGCAGGTCGTGGTAGGCCTGGAAGTGAATGAGCTTTTCCGACGCCAGCCGCTCCGTGATGTCCCTGGCGACAACGTACGTGCCCGAGTATTCACCCTTGTGCACGACTCCGTTTTCATCGCGGGTTTCATTTTCGTACACCCCGAGGGAGTTCAGCTCGATGGCAATCCGGTTGCGGTCCCAGCCGGGATGGCTGCCCGGTTTGCACATGAGCCAGATTTACGCGTCCCGGGTTGCGCGCGGGCCAGAGCGCCGTTCGTTGAAACAGTGTGAGGCGCGATCGATGAATTCCGGGTCGACGATGGTGGAGTAATGGGCGCCGATAAGCTCATCCTTTTTATAGTTGAGCAGGTCCTGGGCGCGATCGTTGACGAAGGCGAAATTGCCTTTCCTGTCGACGATGAAAATGATGTCCGGGGAGCTTTCGATCATGAACCGGTGCAGGCGTTCTGACCGCTCCAGCTGCTTGCGCAAGGAGTAGAGGCTCTTTTCCAGCTCCTGCTTGCGCAGGGCGTTGTTCAGGACGTGCCGGAGGTTGTCGAAGTCGACCGGCTTCTTCACATAATCGAAGGCGCCGAGATGGAAGGCCCGGGTGACATGGTCAAAATCCGTTGTCGTGCTGTGCACGACCATCGCGATGCGGATATTGTTGTCGTTGATATATTCCATGACCTTGTAGCCGTCAACACCAGGCATGGTGATGTCCAGCAGCACCAGGTCGAAACCGCCCTGCTTCAGGGTCTCGATGGCAGCTTCCCCGCCCCCGGCCGTGACCACCGCGTAGCCGGCCTTTTCCAGCTCGTGCCGGCAGGTGCCGAGCCAGTCGGCCTCGTCATCGACAACGAGGATCTTGTGGTTCTGGGTCATGGCCTGATTATTCCATACAATCCGGGCCCGGGTGCCTGGAGCCCGCGGATTTCGCCTTTCAGGGGGCAATATGCGTGCTTTTCCCGGATTGGGCAAGCCTGTAATATGGCCAGTCCGGGAAAAACAATAATCTGTACTCAGGGGACCCCCATGACTTCATCGCATTTTGCCGGCCGCCTCGGCCTGATACTGTTATCCCTGGCACTTTTGCCCTCCCTGTCTGCCAACGCCCAACCCGACCGTTCCCCGGCCTTCTCCGCCGACGAGCTGGCCGCACCCCCCACCGTGGGCTGGTACACCAACGGCGGCAACCTGGGCAACCAGCGCTACTCCCCGCTGACGCAGATCAACAAGGACAACGTAGCGAACCTGAAAGCGGAATGGCGCGTGCACATGAACGGCTCCGGCGCCGGCCCCAACCACAGCGGCCAGGGCGAGCCGCTGTTCTACAACGGCACCCTGTTCGTTGGATCCGGCGAGAACGACGTCTTCGCCATCGATGTCGACACCGGTGAATTCCTGTGGACCTACCAGGCCAACCTGGACCCGGCGCGCGTCAATGTCTGCTGCGGCTGGGTCAGCCGCGGCATCGGCATGGGCGACGGCCAGATCTTTGTCGGCCAGCTCGATGCGAAACTGGTGGCGCTGGACCAAGCTACCGGTGAAGTGAACTGGGAAATCCAGGCGGAAGACCCCTTCGGCGGCTTCGCCATCACCTCTGCGCCGCTTTACTACAACGGCATGGTCATAACTGGCTTCGCCGGCGGCGAGCGCGCCATTCGCGGGCGCATCAAGGCCTACGACGCCAAAGACGGCTCCCTGCTGTGGACCTTCTACACCATTCCCGGACCCGGCGAATTCGGCCACGACACCTGGCCGCAGGACAACGACGCCTGGCGTTACGGCGGTGCGCCCATCTGGCAGACTCCCGCGCTGGATCCCGAACTCGGCATGCTGTATTTCTCCACCGGCAACGCCGGCCCCGACCTGAACGGCAACGAACGTGAAGGCGACAACCTGTTCACCGTGTCCATCGTCGCGCTCGATGTCGCCACCGGCGAATACCGCTGGCATTTCCAGCAGGTGCACCACGACATCTGGGATTACGATTCTCCAAGCCCGGTCGTGCTGTTCGACGTGGAAAAGGACGGCGTCATGCGCAAGGGCCTGGCCGAGGCGAGCAAGTCCGGCTACCTGTACATTCTCGACCGCATCACCGGCGAACCGCTGGTGGGCATAGTGGAAACCGCGGTGCCGCAGATGGAGTCGCAGAAGACTTCGCCCACCCAGCCCATCCCGGTCGGCGAGGATTTCATTCCCCATTTCATCGACGTGGCGCCCGAAGGCTGGACCCTGGTCAACGAGGGCAAGACCTTCACGCCCTTCGATACCGATCCCGTGCTGTATAAGCCGCTGGCCGGCGTGAACTGGCCGCCGAAAGCGTACGACCGCGAAAACGGCTGGCTCTACATCTGCGCCAACGACCGCATCGGCGGCGCCGCCCAGGAGGCAGAAAACTCCCCGCCCACTCACGATGTCACCTGGCTCGGCGGCGGCTTCCGCATGCCCAACGTGCCTTCCCGCGGCATCTTCGCTGCCATGGACGTCACCACCAACACCATCGCCTGGCGCCAGCAGTGGACCGGCGGCTGCTCGTCCGGCTCCGTGGTCACGGCCGGCGGCCTGATCATTCACGGCCGCACCGACGGCCGCGTCACCGCCATGGACAAGGACAACGGCGCATTGCTTTGGGAATACCAGACCGACGCCGGGGTGAACGGCACCGCCGCCACCTTCATGCATGAAGGCACCCAGTACATCGCCATCATTTCCGCAGGCACCATCTATGCCGGCGGCAAGCACGGCGACAGCGTCTGGCTGTTTTCACTGAACGGCGACATCGAACAGGAAAAGGCCCCGGCACAAGCCGGTGGCGGCATCGCCGCAGCGGCCGCGCCTGCGGATATCGATCCGATCAACCCGCCGGAAGGCCATGTCGCTGACATCGCCGCCGGCCGCAGCATCTTCCAGGGCCTGTGCGCTGCCTGCCACGGTCCCAACGGCGAAGGCGGCGAGGCTGGTGTCGAGCTGCAGGGCAAGACGCTGACCGCCACCGACATCATGACCATCGCCAACTACGGCCGGAACACCATGCCGGCGTTCGGGTTTGCGTATACGCCGGAGCAACTGCATGACGTGGCCGGGTATGTCATTGAAAACATTCTGACCGAATAAAATTTCGATACAGGGAAGCAGGGATACAAGGCGGGCAGCTCTGGTCATACCTGAACAGCTTGCCCTGTATCCGTGTATCCTTGTACCCCTGTATCCTTCTGGCAGCGTCCGGTAATTCTTCCTAGAATGACCCCATGAATTCCCCGCCCGCCAAGCCCGCCGCCAGCCGGACACTCGACCTGCAACAGGTACCGGTCACCGAACTTAAAGGCGTAGGCCCGAAACTGGCGGAAAAACTCGCCGCCATCCACATCCACACCGTCCTCGACCTGCTCTTCCACCTGCCGCTGCGCTACCAAGACCGAACGCGTGTCACCCCCATAAGAGCCGTGCGCCACGGTGTGGAGGCGGTGATCGAGGGCGACATCATGGGCAGCGCCATCGTTTTCGGCAAACGCCGCTCCCTGCTGGTGAAGGTGGCGGACAAGACTGGCCTCGTCAGCCTGCGCTTCTTCCACTTCAGTGCCGCGCAGAAAGAGGCGCTGAAGGACGGCGCC
>JALRBG010000023.1 GCA_023257855.1 Pseudomonadales bacterium
TCCGACATATCCAGCGCCTGACGGGCGAAATTGTCGTCCTCGCCGGTCACCAGGTAGACGTGTGTTTCCACCGGGTCGGCGCTGCCGGCCTTGCCGGTGCCGCCGCTGGCGCCGCCCTTCGAAAAATGGGTGTCCTGCAGGATGCGGTATTCCTGCAGCGGCTTTTTTACGATCTTGGCATAGCGGCCGAACTGGGTCATGAAACAGAAGCCGATACCGGCGGAGATGTAGCTGGCGGCATCCGGTGCCAGGCCCTTGCCGCCGTTTTCCGGCGCCTCGTCGCACAGGTAATAGAAGATGGAGCCATGCGGGTTGAACAGCTGCTGCTCCACCTGCTTCACGCCGTCGTCGCGCAGGGTGCAGATACCGCGCACGTGGAGGATGCGGTCCTGTTCGTCCTTCAGGCTGTCGCCCGCCAGGGTGACGGATTCTTCCGTTTTTGGCGTCAGGCCGCCTTTCCGCAACAGGCCGCTCCAGTCAGCGTTGGTTGGCTGCGCCTTGTAGAAGTGATCGCCGGGATCGGGTTCCGCCGGTCGGCCAACGGGCAGTGCGCGCTCCGGTTGTATTTCCTGCCCGTTGTGGCTGAGGGTAAAGAGGCTTTCCAGCGCACCCCGCATCAGGCCGTTGAGCGGCGATGCCGCCACCGCATCCTGCACCAGGCGCTGCAGGGTATCGCGGTCCGCGTCGCTGTCGACCTGCACGGCCAGTTTCACGTCCTTCGCACCGCCGGTCATGGTGCCCTTCAGGGCCGAGCCTTTCATGGTGTAGTAGTTGTCCTGCACCAGGCGGATGTTGTTGATGCTGATATTGCGCTGCTGCGCCAGGGCCAGTATCTCGTTCATGTAGGAGCAGACCATGCCGGTGGTCAGGAACGACAGGGGACAAGGTGCGGCATCGAGCCCGTCCAGGTAAGCGCCCTCGTCGCTGGCCAGGCGCCAGACCGTGCCCGTGCTGGCGGCGGCAACCAGGGCCTCTTTCTGCATGACCGAGAGGGAACGCACGCACAGCCGCACCGCCTCTCCCAGGCGGATAGCGGGCGCTGTAAAGCCCAGTGCTTCGGGGTTGGCAACCTTGAAGAACAGGGGTTTGCCGCTGTCCACCAGCGGATTGGCGCGGGTTTCGGCCATGTTTGTTACCTGCGGTTTCCGGAAGAATCAGGGAAGGTAATGCAATTCCCGGTGGCTGGCAAACCTGCCCGAATCCAGCCTGCTGTAGGTCGGCATAGGCCAGAAGGGCCGTTTGCCGACATCGGGATCATCCATGTCGGCAAACGCTACGCTATGCCGACCTACGGATGTCAGAAAACTGTCCCACGGAAGCCGGGCCAAACCCCGTCATTATTTGTTAGACTACGCAGACTTTTCGCCCACAAATACTTGCAGATACCCAGCCATGACATTGCGCACCATACTGTTCATCTTGGCACTTTCGAGCCTGAGCGCCAGCCAGGCCACCCTGGCCCAGGGCCGGCTTGCCGACACCATCGCCGGCGGAGATGTCGCCGCGGCACTGCAGCAGATTGCTGACGGCGCCGACGTCAACGCGCCACAGGCCGACGGCACCACGCCGCTCATGTATGCCGCCTACCTGGGCAGCAGTGAACTTGCCGAGGCTCTCGTGGCGGCCGGCGCCGACGTCAATGCAGTCAACGACTATGGCACTTCCGCCATCCTCGAGGCCTCCATCATCGGCGCCACCGGCATCCTGGAAGTACTGCTGGAAAACGGCGCCGACGCCAACTGGGCCAACCCCGAAGGCGAGACACCCTTGATGAATACCGCCCGCGCCGGCCTGCTGGATGCCACGCAGATGCTGCTGGATTACGGCGCCGACATCAACGCGGTGGAAAGCTGGGGCGGCCAGTCCGCGCTGCACTGGGCGGCGGCGCAGCAGCAGCCCGAGATGCTGCAGTTACTTATCGACAACGGCGCCAACGTCAATCTCGTCAGCACCATCCGCCACTGGGAGCGTACCACGCTCAACGAGCCCCGCCCCAAGCACATGAACAAGGGCGGCTTCACCGCGCTGCACTTCGCCGCACGAGAAGGCTGCACTGCCTGCATCGACATGCTGGCCCGGGCCGGTGCCAGTCTCGATGCCCACGATCCCGAACGCGTCACACCGCTGAACATGGCCCTGCTCAACCAGCACTTCTACACTGCGGCTGCACTGATCAACGCCGGCGCCGATGTGAACAAGTGGGACCTGTATGGCCGCACGCCGCTGTTCAATGCCATCGACCTGCATACCCTGCCGATCGGCGGGCACCCGGATATCCCGACCGAGGACACCACCTCGGGATATGACATCGCCGTCATGCTGCTCGACCGTGGCGCGGAACCCAACATCCAGCTCAAGATGGTGCCGCCCCTGCGTGAAGCCATTTATGACCGCGGCTCTGACAAGGTGCTGACTACCGGCGCCACACCCCTGATGCGCGCCGTGAAAGGCGGCGACATCGACTCGACCAGGCTGCTGCTCGCCCACGGTGCCCTGCCAGACCTGCCCAACATGGAAGGCCAGACCCCGATGATGATTGTTGCCGGCATGGGTCACACCACGTCGCCGACCCGCGGCAAGCACCGCACGCAGCAGCAGAGCATCGAGGCCATTCGCCTGCTGCTGGAAGCCGGTGCCGACATCAATGCCCTGTCGGGCGATCCTGCGCTGCCGCCCGGCGTGCGCCCGGTGGATTACCAGCGTGACAAGAACCTGCACCCGGCCAACGAGGGCGAGGTAGTGATTCACGGCCAGACGGCACTGCACGGCGCCGCCAAGCAGGGCTGGACCGACGTGGCACGCTTCCTGATAGAAAACGGCGCCATCCAGCAGGTGGTGGATGAAGCCGGTACCACGCCGTTCGATCTCGCCATGGGCCGTTATGCACCGGCCTACAACGATTCCGCGCCCCAGCCCTTCTTCGAGACCGCCCGCTACCTGCAGGAAGAGTGCGCGAAGATCGACAACTGCGCGATTCCAGATCCCATCAGCATCGACCTGCCGCCCGTCCAATAACTGCAAGGCAAAATAAAGGCGCTGAAGAGCGACAACTCCAAGCGCCTTTTACTCTTTCCCTCTTACGGGTGACGTCAGTCGCCAATCATGTCGTGATAGAAACGGACAAGGCCGTTGGTGATGGTGGTGTCTGCCGTGTCGACGCTCATGACATGCGAGACATGGTTGTAGCCCTGCCACTGGGTGTACATCGGGCAGTCGTCGTACTTGTGACACAACGTGGCATACATGTCAGCCACGCTGGATTCGATAAAGGCAGGATCGTACTCGGCACTCCAGAGATATACCGGAACCTGCGTGCCGGCATAGGATTGCGCCAGGGCCAGCGGCGAAGTGGCCGCGCGGATGGCGGCATCGTCACCGTAGTAGGCGGCGGATCCGCCGCCGCAGCCGCAGGAGCTCAGTATGGCGGCCACGATGCCGGGACCTTCCGGCAACTGGGATGCCTCATGGTACAGGTAGCTCGCCACGTGGGTGGCGCCGGCGGAATTGCCCATGAGAAAGACGTTGTCAGGGTTGCCGCCGTAATCCGCGATGTTCTCCTGCACCCACTCGATGATCATGCGCAGGTCTTCCGCCCCTGCCGGAAATTTCACTTCCGGCGCCAGCCGGTAATTGGCGTTGATGCCGATCCCCCCCATACGCGCCACCCACTTGCCGATATTGCTGTAGATGAGGTTGTTGGTTTCCGCGCTGACCTTGTCACCGCCGGTCAGGCCGCCGCCATGGAAATAGATCAGTACCGGGCCGCCTTCACGGAAGCCGGCATCGCTGACCCACAGGTCGAAATTCTGCAGGGGATGCGGACCATAGGAAATGTCACCGTGCAGGACAAGCCCTTCGGAGTCCACAGCCTGGTGCAGCGGCGTGTACAGCGCCTGCGTTTTCGCGTTCACCTCGCCGTTCCACTGTTTGCCGATTTCGGCGACACCCTGGAAGGCGGCACTCACCAGATCATCCTGGGCCAGGACAGACGCGCAGCCTGAGAGCAGCGCAGGAATTAACAATGCAATGAAGTAGCGTTTCACGATTTTCCCCTTGTTGAATACAGGCGTAAGCTGGACGCATACCGCCAGTGTCTTTGTGTTCTTA
>JALRBG010000051.1 GCA_023257855.1 Pseudomonadales bacterium
TATGAAAATTTGAAACTTGGATTAGTTGCATTTATAAATAAATCCAATAGTAAATATAAATCTAATACTGTTTTTGAATTCCGGAACCACATTTACATGCATCGCATCACTCCCGGCATCGTACCGTGCATCGTCGTTTGCTGCCTGGTGATGACGGCTTCGGCCGTCGGCCAGGAAGCCGTCGCGTTCACCAGCGAACAGGTGGACAGGGGCCAGGTCATCTACAGCGAGACCTGCCAGATCTGTCATGGCAACAGGCTCAGCAACGGCCAGTTCGGCACGCCGCTGCGGGGAAGTTTTTTCAGGAACAACTGGACGGGAAAAACGCTGGGTGAACTGACCAGTCAGGTCTGGGAAAAGATGCCGCCCGACAACGTGCAGTCGCTGAGCTGGGAGCAGGTGACCGACGTGGTGTCATTCATCCTGTCACGCAATAACCTGGAACCGGGCGCTTCTGCAATGCCGACGGATACGGACAGCCTCGCGGCCACTCCCCTGCCCTGGCAATAACCCGGGACCGGATTTATTCCCAGCGGCCGACGATCTTGCCGTCTGCCTTGAGAGCGCCGTCGAACTCGCCCATGGGCGATCCGCTGACGTGTTGACGCAATTTGACCCGGACCTGGTCACCGGGCCGGAATGTGGCTGGGTTGTAGCCCTGGCGCATGAGAATATTGGGGATCAGCCACTCCACGCTCCACTCGGTTTCCGAACCGTCGTCATTGGTCACCATCACCTGTATCCACGAGTGTGGATTCTTGAACTGGAACTCCTTCACCACGCCCTCGATCTCGATGGACGTCTCCTCGATCTGGCCGACGGTGGAATGATGGGCTGTGGCGGTCTGCTGGAATGCAAGCAGGCACAACGCCGTAATCAGGTTCAGGTAACTTTTCTTCATTGCTTTCCCCCTAGTAATTCAACACCTTGCCTTCCTCATCGAGAATCAGGCTGCGCCCGTTCTCATCGACGATGGCACGATTGTACTCATTGCATTCGTAATCAAAGATCCGTGTTCCTGAAGGTTCCCGGTAAAAACGCTTTTCCACCACCCACGGTGCGGTGAGAGCTACCGGGTCCTCGAGGGTGATCTCCACCAGCAGCAAATCTTCCATGGTGCCATTTGAATTCGGTTCGAGGGTACGTCGTATACGAGTAGTGGCATGGGCCTGGTCGCTCAGCACCAGTCCGCTGCGATCCAGCACGCTGTCATGGTCGCGCCAGCCCTTGAGAGCCACGGTGGTAAAAACCAGGGTATCGTCCTCCCAGTGGCCAACAGAATGGCCGTAAAAATTATGCCAACGCTCTTCGACGGGCGGATGTTCTGAACCATCGGTATAGATGCGCATGGTTGCGCGTGTATGCTCGGCCAGTATCCAGGTTTGTTCGGGGCGAACCACGAACTCCACCGGGGCAAGGGCATTGAATATACGGGGAAATCCGTGTGATATGCAGCGCGTCAGCGGATCGGGGAACAGCCCGGCATCACGCAATGCCAGGTGCTCCTGGTAGATGGCCTCCCACTCGGCGTTGTAAGGCGGATTGGCCCGGGTGCCGGGTGCGCTGACGCTGGCGCCGGGAGAATTCGGATCGGCAGGGACGCCATTCAGGGTCCAGGTGCCGTGATCAAAAACCGTGTCGCCTCGCCGCGACCAGGTACCGCTCCAGTCGGGCAACTCGGAAAAGGCCGGCAGGTCGGCGGCACTGGCACCAGTCGGTGCCAGGCATGCCATCAAGCATACCGCTGCTATTGAATGTTTTCCCCTCATCGTGGAACTCCCCCTCTCACAAAAAGCTCAGCCTGGGATTACCCGGCCCGGATTCAGTATACCTTTCGGATCCAGCGCCTGCTTCAGGTTCTGCATAAGCGCGATCTCTGCCGGGGTACGCGAATGCTGCAGGTAGCCTATTTTCTGTACCCCGATACCGTGCTCTGCAGAAACGGAGCCACCGAAATCACCGACTACCTTGTAAACCACATCATACATGGCCTTTACGTCGTCGTGACTGCCGGTGTAGCACATGAAATGCAGGTTGCTGTCGGCGATATGGCCGAAGACCAGCATCCTGGCCCCGGGCACGGCGGCCACGAGTTCCATTTCCACCTGCGCCAGAAATGCCGCCATGGATGAAATCGGCACGCTGATGTCGAAATTTGCCGTGTCCTTGATGAAGGCGCCAATTTCGCCTACCCCGTCACGAATTTTCCAGAACTTCTCGCGATCCTTTTCCGAACTGGCGATCAGCGCATCCACCACAAGCCCATCTTCCATGGCGGAGGAAAGCGTATTCATGAAAAGTTCCGCATCCTTTTCCTGGTCGCTGCCTTCCAGTTCGGTCAGTACATACACCGGATAATGCGCATCGAAAGGTGAATCGACCGAGTCCACGTGCTCGGTGATGAAATCGAAATAGGATGCCCACATGACCTCAAAAGCGCTCATGCTACCGCTGAATTTTGCACTCAACAAACGCAGCAGTTTTGTCACATCGGCAAAATCCTCCAGGGCAAGCAGCGCCGTGCAGCGGCTGGCGGCTTTCGGGAACAGCCGTAGGACCGCACGGGAAACCACGCCCAGGGTACCCTCGGTGCCGATGAACAGGTGCTTGAGATCGTAACCGGCATTGTTCTTCAGCATCTTGTTCATGCTGGTAAGTACGGTGCCGTCGGCCATGACCGCTTCCAGCCCCAGGACCAGTGCCCGCGTCATGCCAAAACGCAGCACCTGGTTGCCGCCGGCATTGGTGGAAATGTTGCCGCCGATGTTGCAGGTACCCCTGGCGCCCAGATCCAGCGGAAAGATAAAGCCTGCGGCATCAGCCGCTTCCTGGATGGTCTGCAGCGGCGTACCCGCCTTCACCGTCATGGTCATGGCATCGGCGTCGAGTTCCTCGATGCCGTTGAGACGCTCGAGATTGATGGCGAGTTCGCCGGATTTTGGTATCGCGCCCCCGGTCAGCCCGGTGAGGCCGCCCTGCACTACCACAGGCTGGCCTGCAGCGTGACAAAGGCGCAGTATGGCGGACAACGCTTCCGTGGTGGCGGGCCTTAATACCGCACCCGGCATACCTGGCGCATCGGCCGACCAGTCGTGCTGATATTTTTCCGAGATGCTGTTGCCGAGTAATACGTCATTTCCCGGTATTGCCTGCAACTGGGTGATGAGATCCTGCATGTTTCCCCTTTCTCTGTGATAAGGCCCCTTGTTCAGAGCCTTTTGTCGATAGTTTGACGCTCATTCAGCTGAAACACCACATCCGCTTTTTGCGGCAGGGTGTCCAGGCCATGGCGGGTAACGCGCTCGTAATGCTGTATGAAGCGCCTGAGCTGTTCCGGTGTCATGATGCGGTGTCCGGCTGCGCCGGTTTCACTGACCATGGCCGCCAGTTTGTCCTCCTGGTTTTGCCGCCACTCGAAGACCATGTCAAAACTCGGCGCCTTCAGCATGACCAGGTAATCCACCAGGCCATACAGCGCCTCGTAATCCCTCCGGATCGCCTCGTTTACGTAACGCCGCCAGGCTCCGTCACAATCTTCACTCGACTCCAGGTCATTGACGGGTACTGCCAGCGCAGACTCGGGTTGTGCGTCGACAGACAGGCACCAGCCTTCCAGCACGATGACATCCAGGGGTGCCGGCACCGTCGGCCACTGCTCATGCGGCTGCCTGTCGTCGACCGCCTTGTCGAATCGCGGTATGGCAACTGTGACCTGCCGTTTCAGGGCATTGATGGTGTCCATGGCCAAGCCGACATCGTGGGTGCCAGGAACACCCCGTGTCGCCAGCAGCGGATGCACCGTTGCGGCAAGTTCCTGCCTTTCAGCATGGGTCAGGTAGAAATCGTCGATAGACAGGTTGATGCAGCGCAGGCCCAGCATGGCGTGCATGAGGCGCACCAGCAGTGCAGCCAGCGTAGACTTGCCGCTGCCCTGGCTGCCGCTGACACCGATGACAAATGTGCCTTCATGGACCGACACGCGGGACAGGATGTCGTCGAGGACAGGCATGAACCACTGCTCAACGGTCGCGGCGTAATCAGCAGGCAGCTTTTCCTCGCGGATGAAGGTATCGATAACGGGAAGTAATGCGGGGTCCATGAAGTGCTTAGTGTACTGAAAGGCGCGTTTCTTGCCATTGTAGCAGATGTTATTTATGCTTCCCGCTCTTCCTGCCACGGGTCACAAACTCCTCAAAATGCTTACTAAAAATTACGGATCGCTCCGCCCGCTGCCGCCCTTTTTCCTGCTGCTGGTGGTGTTTTGCAGCCCCTTTTTCAGCCACCTGGCGACCGCGCAGGCAGAGACCCGGGTCATCATTCTTGGCACTGGCACTCCGGTGCCCGATGCGAACCGTTCCGGCCCTGGTGTTGCCGTAATCACCAACGGCGAGGCTTACGTGTTCGACGCCGGCGGCGGCATGGTGAAAAAGGCCATGCAGGCCTGGAGCAAGTACGATCTTGCGGAACTGTATCCCCAGGACATCAAGTACCTGTTCATTACCCACCTGCACAGCGATCATATCCATGACATCGCGGAACTGTCGGGCCATCGCTGGTGGGGCCGCCAGCAGCGCCTGTCCGTTTACGGGCCGAAGGGGCTGTCGGAATACGTGGGCCACATGAATGACATGCTGACCATCGAGGCAGATATCCGCGCAGCGGGGACGCCTGAACAGCTTGTCACCGATCGCCATGGCTACCTGGCCAATGCCACCGAAATCGAGGATGGCATCGTGTTCAGCAACCAAGACATCACCGTTGAAGCCTTCACAGTCCCGCACGGCGAGATCAGGCCGGCCTTCGGTTATCGCGTCACCACGGCTGACAAGACCATCGTGATATCCGGCGACAGCACCTATAGCGAAGCACTGGCAGAAAAGGCCCGTGGCGCAGACATTCTCATCCACGAGGTATACAGCGGCGACCAGTTGAGCAGGCAGTCAGAATTCTGGCAGGACTACCACGGCCACTCCCATACCAGCGGTGAACAGGTAGCCGCCATCGCGAATATTGCGAAACCGGATCTTGTCGTGCTGTACCACATACTCTTCTTCAACGCTTCCGCGGAGGACATCGTCGGAGAAGTGAAAAGGACCTATGATGGTGACGTGGTCATGGCAAACGACCTGGACATGTTTTAACACTGCCAGCTGATGACACTTTCCTCAAGGCAAGAAGTCACCGCCGTCATCATCAACTATGGCAGCCGGCGGGACACTGCCGAACTTGCCGGCAAAATCGAATCCCAGGTCAGGAACATCCTGATCGTCGACAACAGCAATGAAATCGACGGCAGTGACCCTGCCTTTCGCGGCACCGAAGTCATCACCCCGATGGAAAATCTCGGCTTTGGCGCCGCCGTCAACCTGGCTGCACGCCAGATCGATACGCGCTGGCTGCTGGTCCTGAATCCCGATGTACGGT
>JALRBG010000180.1 GCA_023257855.1 Pseudomonadales bacterium
AAACATCCGGGTCGACTGTCATTTCCCTTACTCGTTGCTGCTTTTACAGCCCCTGTTAACAGCGCTACACTGGTTGGCCTTGACGTGACAGGGGTGGAACCGATGTTGTCCAGGCAGTCCTTGGTAAAGGCAGTTTGCGTACTGCTTTGGGCGCCGATCATGGCCATCAGCATCCTGGTAATAGTTTCATCCCATCCGCTTGGAGCCGAAGAACCAAACGCACTTCCCACTCCCAATCGCATCGCCAACGGTGGTCCCGTCCAGGGTGCACCGCGTGCCGTGTCACCCGATGCCGCCCTGCAGGCAGATTTCGACAATGGCAGCACGATTTATGACAACGCCTGTTCCGCCTGCCACGGCGAAACCGGACAGGGCGGCCAGGGCGGTTCGGCGCTGGGCAATAGCCTGAATCTCAACCAGGTGATGCTGGTGGTGAAGGACGGCGTGAACACGATGCCGTCCTTTAATGTATTCACCGACCAGGAGCTGGTCGACATCAGCACGTTTGTCGTGGAACGACTCCACCAGTAACAGAAGCAGAATTTTCAATAGTCAGAGAACCTGGTAGCGCGCACTGCCGTTCAGGAGGAAACAGGAACGGTTGTTGATTGCAGGGGGCATCCCATGTTCCCAAAGTTCCACGCGGCCCCATGCCCTTATGCCAATCCAATATCAGGAAGACCCTGACCCGTCCGCAGGTAATTGATAATATTGGTAATTATCCTGTCCTGCCCCTGTGAACAGGCGTTCTCCCGCAGTCTCCCCGGAAACGCCGTTCAGCCTGAAAAAAATCAAGCTGAGAAGTGAGTCAACTTAATCGCCCCCCGTATCCAGTAGATTGATAAACACGGGTTCGTGTGCCCGATGGACATAACGCGCGCAGCGATTGAATATGACAACCAGCCAGACAAGAGATTTTCCGCCAGCGAGATTCCCATGCTGATCGAAGCAGAAGAATCCCTCGGATTGGGTGAAGAGAGTTTCCGCATTATCGTGGATACCTCTCCGGTCGCCCTGATCATCAGCCGGCTGTCCGACGGCATCATCCAGTATGCCAATCGCCAGGCCTGCGACCTGTTCCGTAAAAGCACTGCAGATCTGATCGACAGCAGCATCATCAAGCTGTTCTCGAAATACACCAACGATATTTCCATCCTGTCGGTACTCAGTTCCGGCATGGACGTGAAGAACCGTGAAATCTATTTCCGTGAAGAGCACGAACCGGCCATGTGGCTTTCCCTCAGCACCAAGACCCTGGTGCTCGAAAAGGAGAAGGTCATCTGCACCGCGCTGCTCGATGTCACCGAGGCCCGCGAGCTGTCACACCAGTTGAGTTACCAGGCTACTTATGACGACCTTGCCGGCCTGGTTAACCGACGCGAGTTCGAGGACCGCCTGCAGGAAATTATCGATTCGGCGTCGGAGCTGAAAACCGAGAACGTGCTGTGCTATCTCGACCTCGACCAGTTCAAGGTCATCAACGACACTTGCGGGCATATGGCCGGTGACGAATTGCTGCGCCAGTTGTCCCAGGTGCTGCATCGCTGCATACATCGTGAAGACACACTGGCCAGGCTTGGTGGCGACGAGTTTGGTGTGCTGCTGGAGAACTGCCCGCTGAAGAATGCCATCAACGTAGCCGATAACATTCGCCAGGTCGTACAGGAATTCCGTTTTCTCTGGGAAGACAACACCTTCAACATCGGGGTCAGTATCGGACTCACACCAATTTCTCCCGAGAATGAAACCATCTCCGATGTCCTGCGCCGCGCCGACACGGCGTGCTACGTGGCCAAGGACGCCGGCAGGAACCGCATCCACGTCTTCCATTTCAACGATGAGGAACTTGCCGAGCGCCACGGTGAAATGAAGCTGGTGTCCAGCATCAACTCGGCGCTCGACGAGGGCCGCATGGAGCTCTGGCAGCAGTCGATCACCCATGTCGACAAACTGAATCGCAAGCTGGGGCGCGGCAAAGTGCATTTCGAATTGTTGCTGCGTATGCGAGACAGGGAAGGCAACCTGGTAGGCCCCGAAGCCTTTCTGCCGTCAGCGGAACGCTATGACCTGGCAACCCGTATCGACCGCTGATTCCTCGATGCCATGTTCAGTTGGTTCCGTAAATACCCCGAGCAGCTCGAGGAACTGGAGATTTGTGCCGTCAACCTGTCAGGCCAGTCGTTGGGTGATGAGAAATTCCTCAGGGAAATCACCGACCAGTTCAACAACTCGAACATCCCGGCGGAAAAGATCTGTTTCGAAATCACCGAGACTGCTGCCATCCTCAACCTCAACAATGCCAGCCAGTTCATCAAGACCCTGAAGCGACTCGGCTGCAGTTTTGCCCTCGATGATTTTGGCAGCGGCCTGTCCTCGTTCGCCTACCTGAAGAGCCTGCCGGTGGATTACGTGAAGATCGACGGTTTCTTCGTGAAGGATGTCGTCAGCGATCCGGTCGACCTCGCCATGGTAAAGGCCATCAACGACATGGCCCATGCCATGGGCAAGCTGACTATAGCGGAATTCGTCGAGGACCGGGAAATCCTGGCGAAGCTCGTTGATTTGGGCGTGGATTATGTGCAAGGTTACGGTATCGCACAACCGGCACCGCT
>JALRBG010000217.1 GCA_023257855.1 Pseudomonadales bacterium
GCAAGTTCACCCTCGCCTTCGTCGGCTACGGCAGCGAAGAGGAGAATGCGGTGATCGAGCTGACCCACAACTGGGAAACCGACCAGTACGACATGGGCAACGCATTCGGTCACATCGCCATTAGCGTCGACGACGCCTACAAGGCCTGCGACCAGATTGCCGACAAGGGCGGCAACGTGGTGCGTCCTGCGGGTCCCATGAAACACGGCGGCGGCGTCATCGCCTTCGTGAAGGATCCCGACGGTTACATGATCGAACTGATCGAGCGCAAGTAACGCGCAACCCATGGCCGACATCTTCCTCATCCTGGTCGGCGCAGTCCTGGTCAACAATTTCGTCCTGACCCAGTTCCTGGGGCTCTGCCCGTTCATGGGCGTTTCCGGCCGGGTGGAAACCGCGGTCGGCATGTCGGCAGCCACCCTGTTCGTGCTGACCCTGGCTTCTGCCTGCAGCTACCTGTTGTTCCATTACCTGCTGGTGCCGCTGGGCTTGGAATACCTGCGCACCATCGCCTTCATTGTCGTCATCGCCGCGGTGGTGAGCGCCACTGAAATGATCATGCGCAAGACCAGCCCCCTGCTGCACCGGGTGCTGGGTATTTTCCTGCCACTCATTACTTCCAACTGCGCGGTGCTCGGTGTCGCCCTGCTCAACATCAACCAGTCGCGCAGTTTTGCCGAGTCCGTGTTTTACGGCTTTGGTGCCGCCGCCGGCTTCTCGCTGGTGCTCATCCTGTTTGCCGCGATGCGCGAGAAACTCGACAGCAGCGATGTGCCAGAACCCTTCCGGGGCCCGGCCATCGCCATGATCACCGCAGGCCTGATGTCCCTGGCCTTCATGGGTTTCAGCGGTATGGTGTGATGACCTTTACCCTGCCCGCCCTGTTCACACCCCTGTTGTCCCTGCTCGGCATGGGTATCGGTATCGGTGCGCTGCTCGGCTTCACTGCCCGTCGTTTTCACGTGGAAGGCGACCCCGTCATTGAACAGATCAACGACCTGCTGCCCCAGACCCAATGCGGGCAATGCGGTTACCCGGGCTGCCGGCCCTATGCGGAGGCCATCGCGGCGGGCGATACCATCAACAAGTGCCCGCCCGGTGGTGAACAGACCATCACCGATCTCGCCAGCCTGCTCAATGTCGCTACTGTCCCACTGGATACCGCCTACGGCCAGGCTGAGCCACGCAAGGTGGCGTTCATCCGCGAAGCGGAATGCATCGGCTGTGCCAAATGCATTCCCGCCTGCCCGGTGGATGCGATTCTTGGCGCCCCGAAATTCACCCATACGGTCATCGCCAGTGAATGTACCGGGTGCGATCTGTGCATCGAGCCCTGCCCGGTGGACTGCATCGATATGGTTACCGTCGAAGACGAAGGTCCAGCCCCGGTAATTCCGGAACCGATTGCTTCATGCCTGACATGCATCAACTGCGCCCTGTGCGTACCCGTATGCCCGGTGGACCTTCAACCGCACGAACTCTACTTCGCCTGCCGTGACCATGATCTTGAGCAGGCGCAGTCCCTCAACCTCATGCACTGCATCGAGTGTGGCAAATGTGACAAGGCCTGCCCCAGCGGCTTGCCGCTGGTGGATCATTACCAGGTTGCCAAAGCCGATCTTGCCAGGCAGCAGATGGAACGGGAGCGTGCCGCCAGGGCGAAACGTCGCTTCGAGCGGCACCAGGTACGCATGGCCCGGCTCGCGGATGAGGAGGAAGCGCGACGCAGGAAGCGCGCGGATCTGGCGGTCAACCGCCAGCGCGTGTCAGCGGACAGTATCCAGGCAGCGCTGGCGCGGGTGAAAGCCAGGAAGTCGGAACAATAAAACGCACGCTGCGCGGTTAACGCGGATCAGCAGCGGCACAGGGATTGCAGGTGCCGCACACCCGCGCCGATCTCGGTGATGGCATTGCGGGGCATATCGATTTCCACGAAGCCGTGGCGGATATTGTAGTAGTCCATGCGCTCCATGACAGCCGTGAAATCCACCACCCCGCTGCCCGGCGGCACCAGATTGGCGGCAGCACCAAGGAAATCCCCCATGTCGGTCGGACGATTGCCGTTGAAGTCTTTCATGTGGCAGGAAATGGTCCGGTTGCCGAAATTGTCCAGCACGTTGAGGTAATCGACGCCCGCAAGCGCCAGCCAGCCGATGTCCAGCTCGCAACGCACCATCTGCGGGTCGGTATTCCACATGATGTAGTTGTAGGGAATCTCGCCATCCACTTCGAAGAACTCCACGTGGTGGTTGTGGTAGGCAAATTGCAGGCCGCTGCGTCGAAACATCAACCCGAGGCGGTTCAGCAGTTCCGCAAGTTCATCCATTTCCTGCTTTGTCTGCGGGCCCTGAATGCGCAGGCCGTTTGGCCCGGGCTGAACGAAACCCGGCGCGGCACCCAGGATAATGGTGTCCAGGCCGAGAATTTCCGCATTTGCAGCCAGCGCCGGGATATCGAGCGCATCAGCGGCAACATGGGAGCAGGTCATGGTGATGTCGTTGCGTTCGAGTAGGCGGCGGAATGACAGGGGGGACATGCCGAAGATTTCGGGCGCGCCGGTCAGGCCGAATAATTCAACATCCCTGACACCGGCATTGGCCAGGTCGCGAATCGCCTCGATGGGATTGTCGGCCAGCTCGTTGCGCAGGGTGAACAACTGCGCACCTGGGGCACGTTCAACGTAGCAATCGAATGCAGCCTGTGCCAGGGGGCTTGATGCGGCCAGGCCAAGGCCGGCTGACTGGAGGAAACGACGCCTTTGCATTAGCTCAATCCTGTTCTATTGTCCTGTTGGGAATCCGGGCTCAGATGACACCATAGTACAGCAGGAGGAAGTAGGAAAGCCCCAGGGCATAGGCGGAAACGAGGGTGACGAAAAGCCCTTTTTCGAAAAGTGCGGGTCGATCCACAGATTCCGGATCAGCGTCCCTGGTAATCAAATAGATATAAGCAAAGCCGGCGACAAACCCACCCAGGTGATTAACATAATCCACGTTTTCCACGATGAAGATTTCAGCAATCACTTCCAGACACAATATCAGGTAAAATCTGCCGGCAGGGACAGGATTAATACTTCCCGGCAATATCCCGTCATACCTGTTTTTAAAGCAGGTATACCCGCCCCAAAGCCCGAAGATTCCCCCGGATGCACCAATGCTTGCCTCAAAAGGGCGCAATAATGCACTGAATAAAACCCCTGCAACGTTTGCCAGAAGAAACACATTGGCAAACCTGGTTTGCCCAAGCGGCTTTTCCAGGTATTGGCTGAATATGCCCAGCATCAACAGGTTTAAAAGCAGGTGGGGTACAGAAGTATGCAAAAACACTGAAGAAGCAAACCTATAAATTTCACCACCGTAGATGGTCGCTCCGGTGTTTGCCCCGGCGTACATGAAACGCATGTACTCCGAATCTGAAGCAGTTCCTACTATGCCGATGCAATAAACCACCGCAGCGATTAGGCAAATCACATAAGTGGCCAGCAATGTCTTCGTTTGTTGTTTTGCGAGAATGACGCCAATCTGCTGCCGGCTTGCAGCATCCATGTTTGCGTGAGCCATCCTGGAAAATGCCGCGAATGCCAGGGCAAAGTCTTTTGGGTCAGCGAAGCGACCCACATCCAGGGCATAAGCAGTTTTGTTTCTTATTCCCAGGCTTAAACCAACGATTTCATTATTAGCTACAAGCTTCTCGACCGAGAAGACCTCATCATTCCTGATTATTTTTTCGCCCAGATAATAGGTAGGAATAACGGTGACACTGCCAAGCACGCGAATATTCGGCCTGTAATGAAGCGAAGCACGATATCTTTTGACCAGAAGAAGGATGCAGCCGAAATAACCGGCACCCAGCAATAGACATGCAACCCGGTTGCCAGCCAGACCGCTAGAGAATGTGTTTTCGGTAAAGACCAGTAAGCTGATTAAAATAAATGACGATATGGTGAATATGACAATGGTTTGCCTGGCCTTCCCGAGATTGAAGTCATATTCAATTGCAGAACCCATCAGCAACAATCCTTGTCGCCAAAAAAAAGAAGGTTTGCAATATTGCAAAC
>JALRBG010000345.1 GCA_023257855.1 Pseudomonadales bacterium
CCAGGTAGGAACACACGGCGCCCTTGCGCTTGCCGCCCTGGTTGACAGCAACAGCGGTGTCGTTGACCACTTTCAGGAACGGGACCACGCCCTGGGACTTGCCGTTGGTGCCCTTGATATAGGCGCCCAGCGCGCGCACGGGGGTCCAGTCATTGCCGAGACCGCCGGCCCACTTGGACAGCATGGCGTTGTCGTGGATGGCGTTGTAGATGCCGCTGAGATCGTCGGGCACGGTGGTGAGGAAGCAGGAGGACAACTGCGGGCGCATGGTACCTGAGTTGAACAGCTGCGGCGTGGATACCATGTAATCGAAGCTCGACAGCAGGTTGTAGAACTCGATGGCGCGGTCCTCGCGGTTTTCCTCGTTGGAGGCCAGGCCCATGGCGACGCGCATGAAGAAGATCTGCGGCAGCTCGAAGCGGGTACCTTCGCTGTGGATGACGTAGCGGTCGTACAGGGTCTGCAGGCCGAGATAGGTGAACTGGGCGTCGCGGTCCGCCTTCAGGGCCTCGCCCAGGCGCTCCAGGTCGTACTCGAGCAGGTGCGGGGACAGCAGTTCCAGTTCCACGCCGCGCTCGATGTAGGGACGCAGGGCGGCAGCATACTTGTAATGCATTTCAGACTGGGTGGCACTGTCGGCCACACCCAGAAAGCCCAGGGCTTCGCTGCGCAGGGTGTCGAGCAGGAGGCGGGCGGCCACGAAGCTGTAATTCGGTTCCTTTTCCACCAGGGTGCGGGCAGTCATCACCAGGGAGATCTGCACGTCGCCATGCTTGACGCCGGAATACAGGTTTTTCAGGGTCTCTTCATAGATGGCGTCACCGTTGACGTCTTCCAGGCCTTCACAGGCCTCGGCAATGATCGTCTGCAGGCGCGCGGTGTCCAGGGGCTTGGAAGAGCCGTCTTCCATGGTGACCATGATGTCGGATTTCGGTGCGGCAGCCTGCGGGTTCTGGGCGCGCTCACGTTCACGTTCCCGGGCACGCTCTGCACGGTAGATTACGTAGCTCCTGGCCACCTTGTGTGCGCCTGAGCGCATCAGCATCAGTTCCACCTGATCCTGGATTTCCTCGATGTGGATGCTGCCGCCGGAAGGCATGCGGCGCTTGAAGGTGGACATGATCTCGTCAGTCATCTTCTGCACGGTTTCGTGAATGCGGCTGGAGCCGGCGGCATTGCCGCCTTCCTCGGCGATGAACGCCTTGGTGATCGCCACGGAAATCTTGGATGCATCGAAGCCGACCACTGCACCGTTGCGCTTTATCACGCGTAGGGTGCCCGGGGCCATGGCGGCGATGGAACTGTCGGTGTTGTCCTGCTGACGCGGTGCAGCCTTGGCGGCTGAGGTGGTTGATTCAACTTCTGTATGCATGTGGTGACTCCGGGTTCGTACTGTTCTTCTTCTTGGTACACCTTGCTTTGATGCAACGAGGTGTACTGGTTCTTGTTCTGTCCGTGGCCGGTCATGCCGGCTGCGGTGTGTTCTCTCTTTCTCTCTTTGCCTGCTTTCTTTGCCTGTTTTGCCTGCTGGTACCTGGTGGATGCGGCACAGGCAAATGCCCTCAAATCCAGCTTTTTCAGCCAATACCTGGCCTTGTTCAGCGTTTGTCTGTTCTGGCCGGCGTGGGTTGCCGGAAGATTGGGCCGGTTTGGCCCGGATTTCCCAAACACAAGATGTAGTGGTTGGGCGAAATCCCTGTTTTTGCCGTCGCGGGGCCTGTGGATAACCCTTCGACGGCGGGGGGCAGGAGATCAGCAGCGCATTTTCAGGCTGTTTTCAGCGGCAAAAATGGTGTTTTTGACCGTGATTTGCTGGAGTCCGTTATCCCCGAAATTCACATTTACCCTGGTTTCAGACTGCTTTAACTACGTTTGCTAAGCGGCGGCTGTTATTGATATTTTGCCGTTTTGCGATTTCAGGCCAGTCTAAACAAAGGTATGTGAAAGCACAACATATTGTGTAAAAAAACTGTATACGCACTATATCAGGTATATTTTTGCCGTTGCAAGCCAATAATGTGTGAATTTGATGTGGATAAAATGTACATAGCATGGGGGTTTTGGCAGGGTTGCCAGGGCCATCAGGGGGCAGTTTGTGACGGTGCACCAACAGTGAGCAAATTATCCACAGCCGGCCTGGCCGTTTAAGACCTGATTTTTCGGGGTAAAAATCGCTGGGCAGATTCAGGCGCACCAAATCAGGGCGAAATTCAGGAAATCATCAAACACTACATCTTGTGTTTGTGGCGTTGGCGAAAACGGACCTGGCAAGGGCCCGGGGAAGGGGGATCAGGGGGTGTTGCCGACGAACCGGGCGACAAAGTCATTGGCGGGATGATTCTGCAGGGCATCGGCGCTGCCCCATTGCTGGAGCTCGCCCGCCAGCATGATGCCGGTGACATCGGCCACGGTGAAGGCCTCGTCCTGGTCATGGGTAACCAGGATGGCGCTGGTCTGGCGCGCCCTGAGGATGTCCCGGACCTCCCGGCTGAGGCTGCGGCGCATTTCCGTGTCCAGGTTGGAGAACGGCTCGTCCATCAGCAGAATGCGCGGATTGGGGGCCAGTGCACGGGCCAGCGCCACGCGCTGCTGCTGGCCGCCCGAGAGCTGGTGGGGGTATTTGGCGGCATGGTCCTCCAGGCGGACCAGTTGCAGAAGCTGCGCCACGCTGTCATCGACTTCAGCCTTGTCGCGGCCGTGCAGGCCAAAGGCGATATTCCGGCTCACGGTCAGGTGGGGAAACAGGGCGTAGTCCTGGAATACCATGCCCACCTGGCGCTGCTCCGGCGGCAGGGTATTGCCGGGCGCACTGAGGACGACACCGTCGAGGCGGATCTGGCCGGCATGGATGTCTTCCAGGCCCGCGATGGCCCGCAGGGCGGTGGTCTTGCCACAGCCGCTGGGGCCCAAGAGGCACACCAGTTCGCCGGACTCGATCTCGAGGGTGAAGTCGCTCAGCGCGACCGTCGAGCCGAATTCCTTGCGGATCCCGGACATGAGTACCTTCGCCATCAC
>JALRBG010000110.1 GCA_023257855.1 Pseudomonadales bacterium
ATCCTCCCATGCTGCCGCTCAGTCTGGTGCTTCAATTCCACTCTCACCGGCCTATTCAGCGGATGAACTCACCGCCCTCCCCACCCGCGACTGGACGGGCGCCGGCGGCAATGTGTACAACCAGCGCTATTCCCCGCTCGACCAGATTAACCGCGACAATGTAGGTGAGCTGAAGGGTGTCTGGCGCACGCACCTGAACGGCTCTGGCCTGGAGCCGAAATATTCCGCCGAGGCCTCGCCCGCGGTGCATGACGGTGTGCTCTATATCTCCACCGGCGCCAACGACGTGTTCGCCCTCGACGTGGAAACGGGAACCATCCTGTGGACCTACGAGGCCAACCTCAGCCAGACCATAAGCACCGTGTGCTGCGGCTGGGTCAACCGCGGCGTCGTGCTCGGCGACGGCCGCGTCTACATGGGCCAGCTGGATGGCAGGCTGGTCGCCCTGGACCAGGCCACCGGTGAAATCGCTTGGAGTATCCAGGCCGAGCGTTGGCAGGACGGTTTCACGCTGACAAGCGCGCCGGTGTATTTCGATGACATGGTGATCATCGGTTTTGCCGGCGCCGACCGCGGCACGCGCGGACGCATCAAGGCCTACGACGCCAACAACGGCGACCTGCTATGGACCTTCTATACCATTCCGGCGCCCGGTGAGCCCGGTTCGGAAACCTGGGAGGCGGACAACGACAAGTGGATGTACGGCGGCGCTTCGCTCTGGCAGGTGCCGGCGATCGACCCGGAACTGGGCATGGTGTATTTCTCCACGGGCAACGCCGGCCCCGACTTTGCCGGCGGCGACCGCCCCGGCGACAACCTGTACAACGCCTCCATCGTGGCACTCGATGTCCATACCGGCGAATACCGCTGGCACTTCCAGGAAGTGCACCACGACATCTGGGATTACGATGCCAGCAACCCCGTGGTGCTGTTCGACATCGAATACGACGGCGTCATGCGCAAGGGCATCGTCGAGGTGGGCAAGACCGGCTGGGCCTACATCCTCGACCGCGAAACCGGCGAGCCGGTGATCGGCATCGAGGAGCGGCCGGTGCCGCAGGAGCCGCGCCAGGCCACCGCCGCCACCCAGCCCTACCCTATTGGCGAACCGGTCATTCCCCAGGAGGTGCCCATCGCGCCACTGGGATATGAACTCGTCAACCAGGGCCGCATCTTCACCCCGTTCTACGGTCCCAAACCCGTGCTGATCCGGCCGAGTATCTGGGGCGGCGCCACCTGGCCACCGAACTCCTATGACCCCGAGCGCGGCTACCTGTTCGTATGCGCCTCCGACTTCCCTGGCACCTTCGCTGGCGGCGACGAAGAGATGGGCGTGCCTAATCCCAGCGAGTCCTACATGGGCGGCCGCTTCGGCACCGCGGGCATCGCCCGTCTGGGCCAGTTCGTCGCCTTGGATGTCACCACCAACACCGCGGCCTGGCGCCAGCAGTGGCCTGACCAGTGCTACTCCGGTTCCGTCGCCACCGGCGGCGACATCGTCTTTACCGGCCGCAACGACGGTCGCTACATCGCGCTGGATGCCGACAACGGCAACCTGCTGTGGGAGTTCCAGACCGGCGCCGGCCTCAACGCCCCCGGCATGACCTTTGAACACAATGGCAAGCAGTACGTCGCCGTGCTGTCCGGCGGCAATTCGCTGATCGGCTCCGCGCGCGGCGACAGCGTGTGGCTGTTCGGCCTGGACGGCACGCTCGAGCCAGCTTCGCCCGCCGACACGCCGCTGGTGCCGGTGGTCTCCATGACCGAAGAGGTGTCAGGCGAGCCCGACCTGGCGCAGGGTGCCGAGGTGTACCGGGTGACCTGCGTGCAGTGCCATGGCGAGGATGGCCAGGGCGGTCATGGCGGCGGCAAGCCGCTCGATTCCCTGGTGGACTTGCCGTCGACAATGACCGTCATCCGCGAGGGCCGCAATAACATGCCGCCCTTGGGGGTGGCCCTGACGGCGGAGCAGATTCGCGACGTCGCCGCTTTCGTCATGGCCACCTTCAGCGAAAACTGACGCCCACTTTTTTCCTTTTTTTGTCCTCAAAGTGGGCATGGCGGTTATTTTGCGCTGTGTAATAATTGGCCGCAGAACACCCTGTCTTGTCAGGGATATTACCGATTTCTGTAATGGGGGAATCATGAAAACGCTGAACCTGTCCTTGCGCGCAGTTGCGCTTGCCGCCTTCATCATCATCGCCATGCTGGCTGCACTGGCTCGACCAGTCCAGGCCCATCATTCCTTTGCCGCGGAATTCGATGCCGACCTGCCCGGTGAACTGACCGGCGTGGTCACCCAGGTGCGCTTCAGCAACCCGCACGTGCGCTACCGTGTCGATGTCACCATGCCCGACGGTTCGGTGGAAGACTGGGAGCTGCAGTCCAGCAGCGTCACCTCCCTGCGCAGCCAGAACTGGACCGCCGACACCGTGAAGGTGGGTGACACCATTAAGGTCAGCGGCCAGCTCGGCCGGGGCGGCAGCAAGAAGCTGTTCGTACGCGGCATGACGCTCGCCGACGGCACCGGCTTCGGCACCGCCAGCACCCAGCCGGCTCGCACCGTTGACCGCAACGCCATCAATGCCGACGAGTACACCGATTACAGTTACGGCTCCAAGAACACCACCTACCCGATGGACATCACCGGCGCCTGGCGCCAGGGCTACAAGTTCCGCGTGACCGTGGACGATCTGGAACCCAAGCCGACACCGTTCACCGCCGAAGGCCGCCGCATATTCGAGAACACCGACAAGTATGACGATCCCGCCCTGCGCTGCATTTCGCTCGGCCTGCCGCGCATTTTCGGCAACCCGTACAACATGTCCATCTACGATGCCGGCGACCATTACCTGTTCCTGTACGTCGAGCACAATTCACCGCGCCGAGTCTGGATGGACGGGCGGACTCCACCGGCTGACACTGCGCCGACCTCCAACGGCTACTCGGTCGGGCACTGGGAAAACGCCAACACCCTGGTGATCGAAACCACGCACCTGCTGCCCGGCTGGCTCGACGGCTCCGGCCTGCCGATGTCGGGCGAAGGCACCAAAACCGTCGAGCGTATCGTATTCGCCGATAACAAGCTGTCCGCCGACCGCACCATGGTCATCACCGATCCCTACTACACGCAGCCCCTGACCCGCGTACGCGGCTGGGCGAGGGATAACGTCGTCGACGTGTCCGAGCAGGCCTCCTGCGACCCGGCCAGCTACTACACCGACCTGCTGGAAACCGGGCAGATCGAGGAATACCTCAACCCCTGACTTTTAATCAAAGGGGTCAGAGTCATTTGATAATCGAATCAAATGACTCTGACCCCTTTGATTTATATAATGCGCGGCCCTGTTAATCCTGGCTGACCGACATGCCGAGCAAGACCCTGCACATCCCCGCCGAGTGGACGCCGCACCAGGCCATCTGGACCGCGTGGCCGTCACATGCCAACCTGTGGGAAGACGACCTGGCCGGTGCGCGCCAGGAAGTGGCGGCGATGATCCGCGCACTGGCGAAAGGCGACACCATCAAGGTGCTGGCCTGTGGCGCGGAAGCGGTGGCCTCCGCCGACATCATTCTTGATGACGTGGCCGAAGTGATCCCTGCCGAATTTGGTGACATCTGGCTGCGCGATACCGGGCCGATCTTCGCCATCGACAACGGCCAGTGTGTGGCACTGCGTTTCAGGAACAACGGCTGGGGTGGCAAGTACGTCCTGCCCGGCGATGATGCCGTCGGCGATCTCGTCGTATCCGCGGCCGGCGTGAATGCGCAATACAATGACTTCATCCTGGAAGGCGGCGCGCTGGAACACAACGGCGAAGGCATCGTCCTCACCACACGGCAGTGCCTGCTCAACCCGAATCGCAATCCGGGCTGGACCGAAGCCATTGCCGAAGCAAAATTGAAAGCGGCACTGAACTGCGAAAAAGTATTATGGTTGGACGACGGCCTGGCCAACGACCACACCGACGGCCATATCGACAACCTGGCGCGCTTCATTGCGCCGGATACCGTGCTGTGCCAGTCGGCCAGTGGCGACGATGATCCCAATGCCGGGGTGTACGACTCCATCGCCGCTGCACTGCAGGGTTTCGGATTCACCGTGCACCGCATTCCGTCACCGGGACTGGTGGTGGATGACGCCGGCGAGGCCATGCCGGCCTCGCACATGAACTTCCTCATCGGCAACGCCACGGTGGTGGTGCCGGTGTACAACACCCGCTATGGCAAGGACGCGGTGGAAGCACTGAAGCCGCTGTTTCCGCATCACACGGTGGTGGGGTTATCATCACGGCACCTGCTCACCGGCGGCGGCTCCTTTCACTGCATCACCCAACAGGAACCGGCGGTAACGGATTAACCATCATGGCTTACAAGAAAGGCAAAAAAGGCACGATCACTGTCGCCGCCATCCAGACCCACTACGGCGCGGACATGGCCGACAATATCGCGCGTACTGCCGCTTATATAGAAGAAGCAGCCGGCAAGGGCGCGCAAGTGATCCTGCCGTCGGAGCTGTTCCAGGGACCGTATTTCTGCGTCTCGCAGGAGGAGAAGTGGTTCGGTACGGCCTACCCCTGGCGCGAGCACCCGGCCGTCGTCCAGCTTCAGCCGCTGGCCAGGGAACTCGGCGTGGTCATCCCCGTCTCCATCTTCGAGCGCGAGGGGCCG
>JALRBG010000213.1 GCA_023257855.1 Pseudomonadales bacterium
GATCACTATTCTTATTCAATTGTTGCGCGAAACAATGACAACGATAATTTCGGTAATTTGACGCCGGGTATTTGGTACATTGTCGGCTCAAACGACGGCATCAATTGGTATCTCGAAGACTTCCAAAATATGCGGAATATCGTTCATTTGCCTGGATTGATCAGTTGATTGATATCATTATGCCTTACCGGTTCACCCCAATGCCTGATCAGCAAACTGCGGTCCGTTTTGGTCAGCAGATCAAGGTGTCGATACCCCAATTCATTCCAGTAATGCCTGGAATCATTGAGCATGGGCAATTTCTCCCTGATATTACTTTCGGTCAACGGCTCGTTGGAGGCTTTCGATAGGCCCGCCATGATGGCTGTCCGGTAAATATCCTTCAGGGCCTCCGCTGGTTCTTCTTCACCGGATTTCATTCGGCTCCTGAGTGTGATCATGGTCTGCCGGAAGGCCAGCATCCTGGGGTACTGCCTGCTGCAAAGCGCCAGGGCATCCTGGAATCGTCCCGCATCGCGCAGGGCTTTTACTTCCCCCCGCCAGGAAGCCGGTTCATGGCTGCTGGCTGAAAGCGCCTGCGCTACCGTAACAGTCCATCGAAGCGGCGATGTATCAGCCAAGCCTGGGTCCCCCAGTGGCGGCAGCGGCATTCCCTGGTTGGCAATGTCCTGTGTTTTCCTCAAATGGCCGGCATGCAGAGCCCTGATCAGGGCGATCACCAGGACAAGGGCTGCAAGGGAAATCAGGAAAAACGGCATGTCCGTGCAAGTTTCAGTGGCAAGGCCACGGATTCTAGCAAGCACGCAAGGGTGGGTCGAGGGAGTGTACACAAGACAACATTGGCCAATTCCCGGTTCCTGCACTATGTTGTACCTGACACAGGGAAGTGTCAGCTTTCGGAAGCTTTCTGCCCCGCGGGTCAGGCCCAGAATCCGGCCAGCCAGGGCCCTACAGCGCGGCAAATCAGGCGGGATTTTGCTATACTGCGCCGCTTTCAGACGCCGCTGTAGTTCGCATGACACCCGCAATATCCATCAAAGACCTCTATAAAACCTACGACAATGGTTTCGAGGCCCTCAAGGGCATCAGCCTGGACGTGGCTGAAGGCGACTTTTTTGCCCTCCTGGGCGCCAATGGCGCCGGAAAATCGACCACTATCGGTGTCCTGTCCACCCTGGTCCGGAAAACGTCAGGCAGTGTCCAGGTCTTTGGGCAGAACGTGGACACCAACAGTTACGAAACCAAGTTGAACCTTGGTGTCGTTCCCCAGGAAGTGAATTTCAATCATTTCGAGAAGGTCTTCGATATTGTCGTCACGCAGGGTGGTTACTACGGCTTGCCCATAAAGCTTGCCAAGGAACGTGCGGAAAAATACCTGAACCAGCTAGGCCTCTGGGATAAGCACAACCAGCAGGCCCGTAATCTGTCAGGCGGCATGAAACGCAGGCTTCTGATCGCCAGGGCGCTCGTGCATGAGCCGCGCTTGTTGTTATTGGATGAACCTACTGCCGGTGTCGATATCGAGCTGCGCCGTTCCACCTGGGATTTCCTGCAGAAAATCAATCGGGCAGGGACCACCATCGTCCTGACGACACATTACCTGGAGGAAGCGGAATCCCTGTGCCGGAATATTGCCATGATTGATCGCGGCGTGATTGTCGAAAATACCAGTATGAAGGCGTTGTTGCGAAAATTGCACCAGGAACACTTCGTTCTTGATGTGCGCCAGGAGCTTGAACAGGCCCCGGTACTCAATGGTTTTGGTTGCGAGCTGATCGATTCCAGTACCCTCGAAGTCATACTGGAAAGCCACCAGGATCTCAACGATGTATTTACCGAACTGCAAGCCATGAATATCCAGGTGAAAAGTATGCGTAACAAGTCCAACCGCCTCGAGCAGTTGTTCATTTCCCTGCTGAAAAAACCGGAGTAAACGACACCGTGAGCAGCATGACCCTGAACTACAAGCTGACTGCGTTCAATACCATCGTCTGGAAAGAGATTCGCCGCTTCCTGCGTATCTGGATTCAGACACTGGTGCCGCCTGTTATCACCATATCCCTGTACTTCATCATATTCGGTAACCTCATAGGGCGGCGTATTGGGGATATGGGTGGGTATACCTACATGGAATTTATTGTTCCCGGGCTGATCATGATGGCGGTCATCAACAATTCCTATGCCAACGTGGTGTCGTCTTTTTTCAGCCAGAAATACCAGCGTAGTATCGAGGAGCTGCTCGTTTCACCTGTGCCAAACTACGTCATTCTTTCAGGATTCGTCATCGGTGGTGTCGCGCGGGGGCTGGCCATTGGTGTAATCGCTACCTTCATGTCCCTGTTTTTCAGCGGCCTGCATATGTACAACCTCTTCATTACCCTTATGGTTGTGCTGATGTCGTCCATTGTCTTTTCACTGGGTGGTTTCATCAACGCCATATATGCCAACAAGTTCGACGATATCGCGATCATTCCAACATTTGTGCTTACACCGCTGATCTACCTTGGTGGCGTGTTCTATTCGGTAGAGCTATTGCCTGATTTCTGGCGCCTGGTGTCGAAGCTGAATCCCATTTTCTACATGGTCAATGCATTTCGTTACGGCATACTGGGTGTCTCCGACGTGAATGTCTGGTATGCCTTTACGATGCTGGTCATCTTTACCGGGGCACTGTTTGCCTTTTCCCTGTTCCTGTTGCACAGGGGGAAGGGGCTCAGGCACTGAGCGGCAACATGACCATGACTGATAACCCGCTGGGCAAAACCACCAGGTACCCCGATCACTACCAGCCGGAACTGCTGGTCAGTATCGCCCGCAGGGACAACCGGCAATTACTGCAACTGGGCGATGGTGAGTTGCCGTTTACCGGTGCCGATGTCTGGAATGCCTACGAGATTTCCTGCCTCGACAGCCATGGTAAACCCCTCGTCTTTATCGGTCGATTCATATTTACGGCAGATGCGGAATTCCTGGTGGAATCAAAATCCCTCAAGTTGTACCTGAACTCCCTTAACCAGGAAAAAGTCGTGTCTGTGGCGCAGCTCGCCGAAACCATAGCCAAAGACTTGTCCAGGGCTGCTGGAAGCCAGGTGGAGGTAATGCTGACGACACCCGACTCCGTGGCCATCCCTGATCTGCCAGCGGGGCGCTGCCTGGATGCGCTGGATATAGCCATGGATACCTATGAAGTATCCCGAAGTCTGCTGGAAGAGGGGGATGAAGAGCTATTCGAGGAAATTACGGAAGAGGTGCTGTATACCAACCTGTTCCGTTCCAATTGCCCGATCACCAACCAGCCGGACTGGGCTACGGTTACCATTTGCTACCGGGGCAGGAAAATCCCGGATACGGCATTACTCAAATATCTGGTTTCCTATCGCAGGCACAATGATTATCATGAAAATTGCGTGGAACGTATTTTTTGCGACCTGATGATGGTATTTGAACCCAGGGCGCTGACCGTTGAAGCCAATTTTCTCAGGCGCGGCGGACTGGATATCAATCCGGTCAGGACCACGGAACAAGATTTGAATTACCCCGCGTTCCCGCGCTATATCCGGCAGTAACCTTAACTTCCGGCACAGATTTGCAAGACTCCAACAAAAAAACAGGTATTCCCTTGGACGCAATTACAGCATTACAGACCAGAACAGCCTCGCCACGCCTGGTGGAGCCGGCGCCTTCTGCAAACGAACTGGACACCATCCTGAAAGCCGGCTTGCGGGCACCGGATCACGGCATGTTGAGGCCATGGCGGTTCCTTATCGTCGCTGGAGACGCGCGGGCAAAACTCGGCCAGCTGTTTGCCGTCCAGATGGAGCCGCAAACCGAGGAGCAGACTAAAAAGCTCCTCAATGCCCCTCTGCGAGCCCCGCTGATCATCATTGCGGTCGCGGAAATCCAGGACCATCCCAAGGTCCCCGCAGTGGAACAGATCTGTGCCACAGCAGCAGCAGTCCAGAACATGTCAGTGGCTATCCATGCCCTGGGTTATTCCTCTATCTGGCGCACAGGGGCACCGGCTTTCCATACCGGTGTGAAAGAGGCTCTGGGATTCAATGCGCGTGATGAAATAGTCGCTTTCCTGTATATCGGTACACCAACACTGGCTGATCGGCCTGTGCCGGAAAATGCCGTGGCCGATTATGTGAAGGAGTGGGGCTGAGCGGTCTTGTAATTGGGCGGTGCATTCGCTAAAGTGCCGCCTTTTTTCGGGTGAGCCCGAATGCTTGAAAGAATCTGGTGAGGTGTCCGAGTGGTTGAAGGAGTACCGCTTCGCGGCATGCAAGCACACCCTGAACGGAAAGTGTGTATACGGAAACGTATCAGGGTTCGACAAGCAGCCAGAGGCAGCGCAGGACGCGCGTAGTACAAGCGCGCGCCGCAGGGGTGAGCACGGAGTGCGAATCCATCCCGACCGGAATCTAGGCCGGTGGTAGAATTAAGGTTTCTAAGAATAGGGTGAGGTGTCCGAGTGGTTGAAGGAGCACGCCTGGAAAGTGTGTATACGGAAACGTATCGAGGGTTCGAATCCCTCCCTCACCGCCACTAATAAAAAACCCGGCATAGCCGGGTTTTTTATTGCCTTAAAATCGCTTAAAACATCGATCCGCCTTTCACCACAGGCGTTCCGTCCGCGCGTGTCGGGATATTGCCGCCGCCCTCCATGAGCAGGCCGTATACACCGGCTTTTTTGGCAGGGTGGCCAATCACGGTAATGGTTTCGCCGATCGCAAAGGTCTCTTTGGTGTAACCCTGGCGTTGCAGGTGAACAACTGCGGCTCCGCCATAACTGATATCCCAGTCACGCATGACGCCGGTTGCATCCGGTGCCGTGATGGTCAGGTAGGGATGGGGATTAATGAAGGCCCATTCCTGGACGGTGCCGGTCAATTCCAGTTCCTGGTCTTCGTGATAGATGCCACTGGTACTGTGATGAGCGAATGCCTGGGAAACCAGGAACGCCGCAGCGACGAGTACAAGGAGAAATTTTCTGCTGGTAGTCATGGTATTTGGATTCCTTGGTTCAGTAATTGATACGGACCGGTTCAGGGTCGTCCGGGTATTTTGAGGTTTCAAAACGCAGGCTGCGACGGGCACCATCGAGCTCGCAGGTCCAGTTGGCATCCAGTTCCTGAACCGGTGAGGAATAAACGGTGAATTCCCAGGGTACTTTCAGGAAAAACGTGTCGACAGTGGACACTTCCAATTTAAGGTTTCCGTTGTCGATGGAAAAGCGCTCGGTCAATTGCTTCTGGGTTGAAGATGGAAGACGGAAGTCCGCATTCATACCTTGCGGGTCAAAGGTGAATTTGTCAGTGACGACCACCAATGCCCCGTTTTCATAATGGCCATCCGCATGACCGAAGTAGAAGAATTCGTTAATGGCGGGTTCCGGATGGTTATGACTTTCCAGCCAGATAGTGCGTACCACGTCATCCTTGCCGTAATAGATCAGGACGCGATCCTCAAGCTGCTCGATCCTGAAGCTGTAGGGATCGGTCCACATGTGGGGGATGGGCATCGGGGCGCAGTCGTATTTCGGCTGTGCTATCTCGTCGATGGCGGCCTTGTAAGCGAGGGCCCGTTCGGTCAGGCGGGCATCATCCTCCCGCAGGGTCGTGCAACCGCCGAAACCGCCGCCTGCGCAAGTGGGACGGGACCACAAACCATCGAGATCCGGGATATCGCTTGATGCGGCCAGGCCATGTCCGGCAACTCCAAGAAACAGGGTAGAGGCCAGAATCCTGATACTGGTGGATAATGTGGAAAAACGAACATTCATGCCGAAATATATCCCCTTCAAGGTGTAATTATCGTGAACTGTCAGCCGACGGGTCGCCTGGCTAGTCAGTCTCTTTTAGTGACTAAAAGGCCAGTATAAATTTCCCCAATCCAATAAGCCACTATTTACACAATTATTGCACGTGGCAGGCCACCGGTTGCCCCAAGCGGCGGGAGGTGGCTAGCGCACCGGTTTGGCCTTACACTCGGGCCATGTGCGGGCGTTTCCAGATTGAAAAGAACAAGAAATCCCAGAAGCTCCTCAGCAAGCTGGACGTGGACGGAGCGGATATCCTGTATTCTTCTGACAAGGCGCCCGGCAGCCGCATATCCATCATTCATCGTCCCAAGGACCGCAACGTGGTTACCCAGGCCGTCTGGTGGCTGCTGATAGACCCTGCCACCGGCAAGCCCAACTACAAGTACGCCTCGTTCAATTCCCGTTCCGACAAGCTCGACAGCCCCCGCGCGATTGCCTACCAGCCGTTCCGCGAATCCCGCTGCATCATCCCTGCCACAGCCTTCCTGGAAGGCAAGGGTGACAAGAAGACCTACCACAAGATCGAGCTGGAAAACGAAGCCATTGCCTTTGGCGGACTGCACCGGGAAACCGTCGACAAGAACAGCGGCGAGGTCATTCACAGCGCTTCGATCATCACACTGCCGCCGTTGCCCGAGTGGGCCACCATTCATCCCAAATCCATGCCGCTGATGCTGCCGGTGGATGACGAGGCCCTGATCAATCGCTGGCTGGCACCGTCATTTCATGATGTGGAAGCCTTCGCCGACTTGCTCAAGCCTGTGATCAGGGCAACCCAGGTGCTCACGCCCATAGAAAAACCCAGCCGATGGAATGCCAGTGGCGACAGTTTCACCATCGCAGCCCCCTGAGCAAAAGCAAAAAAAAGCCGGGATTTTAAGTCCCGGCAAACAGCATCGCAGCTCAAGGTCACCTTGCTATCGGCATCAGTCCTGCCTTCCCGCCCACCCGACTGATTCCGTCAATTCAATCATCCTGCCTTGTCCAGAGGCAGGGTTTCCATTTCCTGCTGCGCCTGCTCCAGCCACCATTGCAGGTGCGGATTGGCCAGCAGGGTGTCGATGTACAGGTTTGTCTTCCAGCTCAGCTGCGCACCGTACGCGCGCAGTGCAATGACCGCCGGTGCCATGAAACAGTCGGCGATGGAGAATTGCCCGAACAGGTAATCACCACCTTCGCCGTATTTGCGCCGGCAGCAGTACATGATGGCGTCGAGGCGGGCAATTTCCTGTTCGAGTTTTTCGTCGGGTTTCATTCTTACCTGCATCTGGCAGTTCATCGGCCAGTCGCGCTTGAAGTGCTGGAAATCGCTGTGCAGTTCCGCTACCACCGAGCGGGCCGCTGCCTTCTTTTTCAGGTTGCAGGGCCAGCCGCGGTTTTCGAGGAACGTCTCTGACAGGTACTCGCAGATCGGCAGGGAGTCCCAGACCTTGATGCCTTCGTGAATCAATACAGGCACCTTCAGCGACGGGGAATAGATGCCCAGTTTTTCAGCAGAATCCGGTTTGAACAGGTCGATGGCGATTTCCGTGAAAGGAATGCCAGACTCCTGCAGCAGCAACCAGGGCCTCAGTGAGCTGGGTGAAAAATTCTTGTTCCCTGTGATCAATTGCAAGTCAGTCATGCCGTTGTTCCTCCTGCGGAAATGCGTGTCAGTCGTTAGCGCGGGTGAGCATACTGTTGCGATTAGCGACTACTTTCACCACGACACGACGGTCGAAGAAGTTGTTTTCCAGTGTGTCGGTTTCCGTCGCGGGACGGGTTTCACCGAAGGCGCTGGTCTGGATGGCGCGGTTGCGCACCCCCAGTTCGCGCAGGCGATTTTCCACGGCCTGGATGCGGCGCTGGGAGAGCGCCAGGTTGGCAGCGGAATCGCCACGCCTATCCGCATGGCCGGTGATTTCGATGATCGTATCGGGCAGGTCTTTGACCAGTGCCGCGACATCCGCCAGCTTCTGTTCGTAAAGCGTCTCGATGGCCGTGGATCCGGTCTTGAAATGCAGGGATACTTCGCTGTCACTGCAGCACGCTGCCAGGTTGCGATTGGTGCGCTGGTCCTGGCTTTCGAAGCTGGCGTTGCGCACTCTTGCCGCCTGTATGTCACGGGCAGCCATCTGGTAGCGTGCTTCAAGGGCACGGTATTCGGCCTGCAGGGCGATAAATTCCTGCCCCTGTTCGCTAAGGGCCTGGGCCATCAGCTTGCTTTCCTTTTTTGTCAAGGTCAGGTTGCCTACCCATGCACCGAAGCCGGCTGTAGCGATGGCACCGATCGGTCCGCCAACCAGGCCGCCTATGACAGCACCGCTGATAACGCCAGTCGCTTCCCGTTTCGTGCGTTCACTGCCACTGAGTGCGTTATCGTCAGCGAGCACACTGGAGGTCGCGGTCAAGAAAACAATGCCGCACAGGGCGGACATCAACGGTGAGGGTTTGTTCATGGTGTTCTCCTTTTCAAGGCATCGACAGTTGTATATGGTGGTTGACGATGCATATCAACCTGGATGCTTATTTAAAGGGGACTGTCTAGCATTATGGGGGAGCAAAAGGGGCAGGGGGCTGATCAATTATGACCAAAATATGGCATTTGCCCCTGGTGGCGGCATATCACTGCATACCGGGAATTTTTTCCGGTATCCTGTATCAAAGAGATATGCAAATTCGGCGTTAAATCAGCCGGTTAGACACTCTGACAAGATTTTAGCGGAACCAGCCACCTATGAGTAAACGCATTGCCATCGTCGAAGACGAGGCCGCTATCCGGGAGAATTACGCAGACGTCCTGCGCAAGCAGGGCTACGATGTCTCCACCTATCCCAACCGACGCAAGGCGCAGGATGCCTTCAGCACCCGGTTGCCCGATTTGGCCATCATCGATATCGGTCTTGAGGATGAAATCGACGGCGGCTTCATGCTGTGCCGGTCGCTGCGGTCGCAATCAGATACGTTGCCGATCATATTCCTGACTGCACGTGATAACGATTTCGATACCGTCAGTGGATTACGCATGGGAGCCGACGACTACCTGACCAAGGACATCAGCTTGCCTCACCTCACCGCACGTATCGCTGCGCTGTTCCGGCGCCAGGATGCCATGGACCAGCCGACGGCTCCCGACAACCTGCTGGAACGAGGTGATCTGATGATGGATCTCAGCCGCCTGACGGTTGCCTGGAAACAGGTGGCCGTGCCGTTGACGGTGACCGAATTCTGGATGTTGCATGCACTGGTGAAGTTTCCCGGGCATGTGAAAAGCCGGGATGCACTCATGCAGGAATCAAAGATATTTGTCGATAACAGCACTATCACCTCCCATGTGAAGCGCATGCGCAAGAAATTCATCCAGAGCGACCCCGAGTTTGACTGCATCGATACGGTCTATGGCATGGGTTACCGCTGGAACCAGTAACGCGATTCCCCATGCCGGCTTTCCTCACTCATCTTTTCAGCATCCGCTTCAAGCTGGTGCTGCTTTCAAGTTTACTGCTGGTGATCCCCTGGCTGGGCAACCGCTACATCCTGGAGATGGAGCAGTACCTCAGTCGTGGACAGGAGCAGACAGTGCTTGGTACTGCCCGCGCCCTGGCCACTGCGTTGAGCGAGCGTCCGGAGCTTTTCAATGAAAGCAGCTACAGCCGTGCCGAAAGCGGGCAGGACCTCTACGTCTACCCGGTAGTTTATCCGCTGACCCTGGAAGACAATTCCCTGGCCGACTGGCAGGACTACCAGCAATACGAACAGCATTACCGCGAGTCGAGCCTGATTCCCAATCCCGAGAACCAGCTGTCCAGTTTTCGTGGCCAGGACGATCTCGGTGATCCACTAAGCTTCCGGCTCATGCTGGGTGAGCACGAGCGCTCCCTGTTTATCTATTTTCGTGTAATCGATGAACACCTGGTGTTGCGCGATCGGGATGGATTACGCGTCGATCGCAGTGATTCCCTGCGCTTGTCGTTGGTTAACCGTGATGGTGTATTCGAACGTTATGTCATGGCACCGTACGATGACCTGGTCATCTATCCCTATCGCATCGACACGGAAGTCATCGATGTCTCATCCCTGATGCATGAGCCGCGCATCAGCGGGCGCTGGCGCGTCATTGCTGAGGGTTATGAAGTGGAGCTGCAGCTGCCGGTAGAAATGGTCGGCAACAAGCTCTCCCTGGCCGTCTATGATGTCGACAATCCGGCATCCCGACTGGTGGCCGCCATAGTATCCACCTCCGGGATGGAAATTCCCCGTGAACTGGGATCGCTGCGCAGGCCTACACCCGAGATAGACCGTATCGTTGCCGGCATGGGGCATACCAATTCCCGAGTCCAGGTGGTTGATCGCAGCCAGCGCGTGTTGCTCAGCGTGGGTGATATCCAGACTGCCACAGGTCTCGTCCTGACGGAGGAGGGCTCCACCGGGTCCGGTTTTACCGGCTGGCTTGAAAACAATATCCTCCACCCGCTGTACTACCAGGTGCTCACGCGACCCACGACGGATTTTGTCGACGACCTGTACCAGGGTGGCGTGGTGGAAGGTGACCACCTGGTGCCCGCACTTACCGGCCTGGCCACCACCCGGTACCGAACCATCGATAACGCCGCTGCCGATGATACGATCCGCATCCTCGAGGCGGCCTACCCGATTATCGCCGGCGATGAGGTGTTGGGAGCCGTCGTCGTGGATCAGAACATGAATGGCATTCGCACCTTCCGCAACCAGGCGTTGGAAGCATTGTTCGACACCATGCTGGCGATCCTGTTATTCACCATGCTGGCCCTGTTCCTGTTTGCTACCAACCTATCCGGACGTATTCGCGGCCTGCGCAACCAGGCGGAAAAAATCATCGATGATGCCGGAAGGATCACCAATACCATCGTGCCGTCGCGCAGCGGCGATGAATTGGGGGACCTGTCCCGCTCATTTGCCGGTATCGTCGATCGTCTCAGCCAGTACACCCATTACCTGGAGAACATGTCCTCCCGGTTGTCGCACGAATTGCGCACACCGGTCACGGTGGTGCGCTCATCACTGGAAAACCTGGCCATGGTGACGCAAGAGGAAGATGCCCAGGTCTATATCCAGCGTGCGGAGGAAGGTATCACCCGGCTCAACCTGATACTGACGAACATGAGTGAGGCCGTGCGACTGGAGCAGATCCTGCAGTCTTCCGACAAGGAAGAAACCGATCTTGCGAAGGTTATCGATGCCTGCGTGCAGGAATACCAGCAAATCTATCCCAACGTGGAATTCGAGAGCAGGATTTCCCTGCAGCCTGTCCGCATCATGGGCAACGCCGACTATATTGCCCAGCTTATGGACAAGGTGGTGGCAAACGCCGTGGAGTTTTCACTGGAGAACAAGCCGATACGGGTGGCCTGTTATGAGGATGGGGGAGATGCCATTGTCAGCGTTGCCAATTCCGGGCCCTACCTGGATCATGACATGAAAGACAGGATCTTCGATTCCATGGTGTCGATCAGGCCAGAGGGCAGGAAGAAGCAGCCGCACCTCGGCATGGGCCTGCATATTGCCCGCATGATCGCGGACTTCCACAACGGGTATATTTACGCAGACAACCTACTGGAGGAAGAGGGTGTGATCGTGGTGCTGAGAATACCGGTCATCAGCTGAAAGCTATTCCGCCATCACGGCACTCAGCCGGTCCGGGTCCCGCCACTTGTTGCCCCACAACCTGATCAGGAATACCAGGCATATCGCCAGGATCATCAGTACGAAAACCACCCATGAAACGCGCGGGCCCAGGTCAGAGCCCCGAATGATGTAATACTGTGCAACGAGCATGGCCCAGTGCAGGGATACCGAGGCCCACATCACCCAACGGGTATCACCGGCGCCGCGCAGAACCCCGGCAGCCACCTGCAGCGTGCCTTCACAGATCGCGTAGCAGGATAGTCCGACCATCATGAACAGCGCCAGGCTGCGAATCTCATCGGCTTGTTCCTCGTAGAAGATGAAGATTTCCACGAGCGGTGCGCGCAACAGCAGAAAGCAGGATGCCAGGATCGCGGAATAACCTATGCCCAGGATGTAGCCGGCGGTCGTGACCTGGTTGGTGCGGGTCATGTCACCCGCGCCGACAAAACGGCCGATCATGCTCATCACGGCAATATTCAGACCCATCAGCGGAACGAAGGACAGGATGTCCCAGTTGAACACGATGGTGGCGGCGGCTGCTTCCGGTATCCCATAGGACTGGAACATCAACAGGAACAGGTTGAAGGCGGCAATATTGAGGAACATTTCCATGCCAGAGGGAAAGCCCAGGCGCAGGTAGCGGCGGGTGATGCCGCGGTCGAACACGAAGGACGCGGCGATGGCAAATTGTTCCCGGTTGGGCCTGGCAAAGTAGAACATCGAGTACAGGCCGATGGTAAACACCATGCTCAGCACCGACCCCCACGCGGCGCCGGCGATTCCCATGGCCGGCAGCCCGAGCTTGCCAAAGACCATGGCCCAGGTCAGCGGGACATTGAAAACAACACCGGCCACGTCGCAGATCATGACCACGTCAGTGCGGCCGATACCGGAGAAGAAGCTGGACAGGCAGGTGCGGATCAGCAAATTGCAGCAGTTAAGGCTCAAGCCGATCAATCTAAAGCCGAAGCGAACGCGGCTAAGGCTAAATCAGAAGCAGATAAGGCAGCAGCCGATAAAGCCATCGCAGAAGCAAACGCAGCCAAAGCACAGGCCGAACAAGCAAAGGCGGAAGCAGATGCAAAAGCGGCTGAATTGAATAATAAATAGTGTTGTGTTAACGGAATGTTAATA
>JALRBG010000275.1 GCA_023257855.1 Pseudomonadales bacterium
CCCATGAAGCTGAGCAGCTTGGTGCCGATGGGGCCGTTACGCTGCTTGCCGATGATGATCTCGGCCACGCCCTTGTGTTCGGTATCCTCGTTGTAGACCTCGTCGCGGTACACGAACATGATGACGTCCGCGTCCTGCTCGATGGCGCCGGACTCGCGCAGGTCGGACATGACCGGGCGCTTGTTGGGACGTTGTTCCAGGGAGCGGTTGAGCTGCGACAGCGCCACAACCGGACAGTCGAATTCGCGGGCCATGAGTTTCAGGGAGCGGGAAATTTCCGAAATCTCGTTGGTGCGGCTTTCCGCCGTGCCCTTGATCTGCATAAGCTGCAGGTAGTCCACCATGATCATGCCGATGTGGCCGTGCTCGCGCCAGATGCGCCGCGCCCGCGAGCGCATTTCCAGCGGACTCAGCCCAGGATTGTCATCGATGAACAGCGGCTTGTCCTTGAGTTTGTTGACGGCGCTAGTCAGCTTCGGCCAGTCATCCTCTTCCAGTTGGCCGTTGCGCATGCGGGTCTGGTCGATTTTGCCCAGGGATGACAGCATGCGGATGATCAGGCTGTCGGCCGGCATTTCCAGGCTGAACACCAGGATCGGTTTGTTGTCGTGCAGCAGCGCATTCTCCACCACGTTCATGGCGAAGCTGGTTTTACCCATGGACGGGCGGCCGGCGACGATCACGAGATCGGACTTCTGCAGGCCCGAGGTCATGTCGTCAAGATCCTTGAAACCGGTGGACAGGCCGGTGATGCTGCCCTTGGCATTGAACAGCAGATCGATGCGCTCCAGGGCGGAATCCAGCAGGGGGTTCACCGGGCGCGGACCGCCGTCGCGGGGGCGTTCGTCGGCGATGTGAAAGACCTGTTTTTCCGCCAGGTCGAGCAATTCCACGCTGTCACGGCCGTCGGGATTGAAGGCATGTTCGGAAATGGTATTGGCGGCAGCGATCAGTTTGCGCTGGATGGCGCGCTCGCGAATAATGTTGGCGTAGGCGCGGATATTCGCTGAACTGGGCGAGTGCTCCACCAGTTCGCCCAGGTAGTCGAGGCCGCCGGCGCCTTCCAGGTTGTTGGCGTTATCCAGTGCTTCGGCCAGGGTCACGAGGTCGATGGGATTGCTCTCACCCGCCTGCTGCTGCATGGCCTGGTAGATGAGCCGGTGTTCCTTGCGGTAAAAGTCCTCATTGATGAGGATCTCGGCGACATCGTGCCAGGCGCTGTTGTCGAGCATGAGCGCACCGAGCACGGACTGCTCGGCATCGATGGAGTGGGGCGGCAATTTCAGGCTGGTCGCACGGGGCTGTGCGGACTCCGGAATCTTGTTGTCGCTGAACGGGGATTCTGCCATCGAAATCGGTTTTTTAACGAGGAAATACGGTTAAATTCGTATGCCGGGAAATCCCCGGCAGGGTCATCAATGGTAACGCATCGGCATAGCCCGGGCATGTACTTTTTCCTGCCAAAAAGCACTTTTTAAGGTGGGGAAAACTATCCACAGGGAATCAACAGGCCGTGAACAGCAGGCCAACACCTTCTTCAGGGGTGGCTAGAACTTGTACTTCACCGTGGCGCGATAGGCGCGCGATTCCACCGGGTGGAAATGGAAGTCCTCCACCGGGGCGGTTTCATTCTGCAGTTGGGATTCGAACCAGAACTCGATGTCGTTGCCGTCGGTATCAAACACGTTCAGCACGTCCAGGCCGAAATCCCAGCGGGGAGTGGCATAGGCCAGCCCCAGGTTGAACAGGGTGGTGCCGTCCTTTTGCACACTGTCGCTTTCTTCCAGCGGTGCATCGCCGAAATGGCGCATGCGGAAACTGCCGACAAGGCCGGATGGGTGTACAGCTGTGATGCCGATATTGGCAGTGGTTTCGTGGGCATCCGGCACATGGTCGAATCCTGAAGGAGCGTCGATAAAGCGGGCATGGTTCTTGGTCAGCGCGACATCCAGTACCAGCCAGTCGTTGATCTCCCAGAAGGCGGACAATTCCACGCCACGCCGCTTGGTCGGGCCCTTTGGTTCTGAAGTGCCGGCGTCGCCGACGAACAGCAGCTCGGATTCCAGGTCCATCCAGAAATGCACCAGGGTGACGTTAATGCCGTCATAGGGCTCCCAACGGGCGCCTATTTCCGAGCCTTTTGCCCGCACGAGGGTGCTGACCGCATCCACCGGATCACCGGTGACCGGATCCACGGTGATCTCGGCGCCGCGCACATCGTTGGAGTGAAAGCCATGGCCGTAATTGCCATAGAGCTCCAGGCCATCGATCGGCACCCAGGCCGCCGAAAATTTCGGCATCACGATGGAATCACTGCCCGAGCCGGAATTTTGCGGGCGCCGGGCGGTCACGTCCCAGTCGTAGAACTCGCCGCGCAGGCCAAACTTGGTACGAAAGGAGTCGCTCCAGAGAATCTCGGTATCGCCGTACAGGCTGACACTGAATTCCTCGACCGAGTCGTTGCGCACAGTAGTCAGGCGCTGGCGCTCGCGTGTGTTGAACAGGGCCACCTGGCCGATGTCGTCATAGCGGAAATCGATGCCCACGGTCGGATTCACCACCTTGCCTTTCCACATGTAGTTGCGATTGTGCACCCACGAGCCGCCGTAGATGTTGCGGTCGTCGTACTGCTCGATCTGGTCGCCGTTGACCGTATCGTTGAGGAAATAGGTGGGATTGCCGTAGAGCTGCATGTTGTAGGTGGACGCATAGAGATTCAGGTCGGTTTCGGCGCTGATCTCGATATTGGCGATGGCGCTGTAGCGTGAGGAGTTGCCGCCCAGCGTGTCGTCCACCGCGCCGAACAGGCCGAGGTTGCCATTGAGTACTTCGCGCAGGGGGATCTGGTCGGTGGAATTCCATTCGTTGTCATAACCGGTGAAGACCAGCTGGCCGTCCAGACCGAACAGGGTGCCGGTGTACTTGGCGAACAGGTTGGTTTTCTGCACATCCTGAGGGAGGTCCCAGGGGCCGTCGCGGCGCTCCAGTTCTGCGGCCAACAGTGTGGTGCCGTCTGCAGAATCCACCGAGCCCACGCCGACCAGACGACGGTGGTTGAAATTGCCGACAATGGTTTCGATGTAATTGCGTTCGACCCGGTCATAGGTCTTGAAACGGGCAGCGCCGGCGGCGGAGAAGTCCCCGTTCTCGGCGTAGTAGGTGCCCTTGTGGAATTCCACGGTTTCGATGATTTCCGGAATCAGGAAGTTGATGTCGAGATAGCCGGAGGCGTGGGCGTGGCTGCGAAAGTTGATGGGCATGCCCTCGAAGATACCGGTGAAGTCAGAGCCGTGGTCCAGGTTCATCCCGCGCAGGAAGTACTGGTTGGCCTTGCCGGGACCGGAGTGCTGGGTGGCGATCATGCCGGGCACTACTTCCACCAGTTCACCGACGCGCATCATGGGCCGGGTGGAGAAGTCGGCGTTGCCGACGATGCCCTGGGAGCCGGAGTCGGCAGTGCCGAGCATCTCGGTGCCGCGGCCCCAGACAATGATGGATTCAAATATCGGCGGGTCGGTATTGTCGCCTTCAGCCTGCGGCGCCTGGGCCAGTGTCATCGGCGCGGGCAGGGCAATAGCCGTCGCCAGTGCGGCTGCCAGGGGAGAAAGCCGCGGAAACTGTGGCCTGCGGCTGTTTTTCTTAACGTTAATTCGATGCATTGCTGATCGTTTCCTGTCGCGTTGGAACTTTACGCCTTCGTGGGCATACTCAGTACACCCTTCGGCTAAGACATAGTTCATTCTATCTGGCTATTACTTTGATATTGTCGTAATTAACTGTTTTATAACTGTTTATGGTTCGTTAACATTTGCGTTAATTTGCACACATATTATCGCGTTAACGTTAAGAAAAACCTTGATATTCGGCCAGATTCGGTGAAAATTCTTCCTCCTTGCCAAAAACGCAACCGGCCCCACTACAGACGCCTGACATGACCCAGATCGATATCGACGAACTCCATGCCCTGACCGAGCGCATCATCAACAGCGGTGTGCTCGGGCGGTCGAAGACCTATGGCGCCATCCTGCGCTACCTGGTGGAGTGCTCGGTCAAGGGGGATACGCCGAAGGAGGCCGCCATCGCCATCGACGTGCTGGGCCGCGAGGCGGATTTCGATGTTTCCAGGGATTCCATCGTCCGCGTCCACATCTACCACCTGCGCAACAAGATCAATCTCTACTACTCCCGTTTCGGCAAGCAGGAGAAGTACCGCATCGAGATCCCCAAAGGGCAGTACATCATCAATACCCTGCTTAACGAGGAAAAAAGCAGCAACGTGAGCCTGACCGGCAAGCCCCTGGACCGGCCTTCCTACACGCCCTGGCTGGTCGGCCTGGTAGTGGTGCTGCTGATCGCGAACCTGCTGCCTTTAGGCGAGGATGAACCTGCGTCTGTCGGTACCGGCTCACCCGTCCTTGGCATGCAGCCCTGGCCCGCATTTCTCGATGACGACCTGCCGATCCTGCTGGTGATCGGCGATTACTACATCTTCGGCGAGGTGGATGACACCGGCAACGTGACCCGCATGGTGCGCGAGTTCGACATCAACTCGTCCGCGGACCTGAACCGTTTCCGCACCAATAATCCCGGGGCAGGGGATCATTACTACAACCTCGACCTCAGCTATATCCCGGTCAGTATTGCCGCGGCCATGGCGCGCATCATGCCGGTGCTTGAAAGCAAGGTGGACCGGGTCAGCGTGAAGATGATGTCGGAGCTGGAAACCGCGGATCTCGCGGGCAGCCATATCCTTTACCTGGGTTATCTCAGCGGCGTCGATACCCTGCTGGACCTGATGTTCGCGGACTCCGGTCTGTCCATCGGCAATACCTACGACGAGCTCATCAACCTGGAAACCAACGAATACTACATCGGTTCGTCGGGCCTTTCCGGTGCCGAAAGTTTCCAGGATTACGGCATGGTCTCCACTTTCCCTGCTCCCAATGGCAACCAGTTCCTGCTGGTGGCCGGGATGCGCGACGAGGGGCTGGTCAATATCGCCCGCCAGGTCACCAGCCCCGATTCCCTTGCGGAACTCGCCGCGGAACTGGCGCCCGCCGGGGCCAGCAGCTTCGAGGCGCTCTACGAAGTGCTGGGATACGACAAGACCAACTTCGGCGGCGAACTAATATACACCAGGCCGCTGGACACGAAGGTGATCTGGGAGACGAGGCTGATTAACCAGTAAACTATCCTTTCCTCTTTCCTGTTTTCACGATTCGGCAACCAATGGTCCAGGCTTCCGGTTTTTTTGACACGAAAAAAAACCCGGATCTTTTGGATCCGGGCTTTCGGGTCGGTCCGCGGTGACGGACCTGTTTTTTCTTTCTGCGCTTACTCGGCTTCCGGCTCGTCGCTGCTTTCGGCGACGGCATCGGCTGCTGAACCGGTGGAGGAGATAACCAGCTTGATCTCGGTGCTTACTTCCGGGCTCAGGTGAATGGTGATCTCGTACTCGCCAGTCTGCTGCAGGGCGCCTTCCGGCAGTTCCACTTCGCTCTTGTCGATCACGTGACCGGCATCGCTGGCGGCCTTGGCGATTTCACGGGTGCCCACGGAGCCGTACAGCTTGCCTTCATCGCTGGCATTGGCTTCGATGGTAACCACAGCGCCTGACAGCAGGGCTGCGCGCTTCTGTTCGCCTTCCAGTTTCTCGGCTGCTTTCTTCAGCAGCTCACCCCTGCGGGCCTCGAAGGTGGCGATATTTTCCTTGGTGGCGGGAATGGCCTTGGAAAAGGGGAACAAATAATTGCGGGCATAGCCGGCCTTGACGGTGATCTGGTCGCCCACGTCGCCAACCTTGCCCATTTTTTCCAGTAAGATGACTTCCATCGTTCTACCTCGTTATAACCTGTTCAATCCTGTTTTGTACTAACTCTGTTAACTGTACTGCAAATTCGTTGCCGGTTATTCCTTGTCGGGCTGCATCCGCTTGCGCAGGTCCACGACACTGTCCGTCATGCCCAGCAAAATAATGGCCGGGGCCATCATCAGCAGGGTGACGTAGCACAACACCAGCCAGGGTGTGCCCATCTTCCTCGTCGCCACTGTCCAGTGGGCGACCGCCAGTCCCGCGAACATCGGTGCCACACACAACAGTGGCAGCCAGCTATCCAGCGGCGGGATATCCAGCAAGCCCGCCAGGATCAATCCCAGCAGGGCGATCATTACCCGGGGATCGAAGCGCAGGTTGTGAAACTCCTGCCGGAATCCTCCCGGGTTGTACAACAGGGCCTGCCACCAGCGGCCGATCATTAAACAGATGACCACCAAGAAAGCGTGGTAGGCGCCGTAAAAGCTGAGCAGTAAATCCACCACCTGCTCCGCCGTGTAATCCGTTTGTCC
>JALRBG010000292.1 GCA_023257855.1 Pseudomonadales bacterium
TGACGGACAGGCCATCGGCTCAACGGGCAGCATCGGCATTGCGTCCTATCCCGATGAAGTGGGCAATGTCTTCGATCTGCTGGAAAAGGCGGACGAGGCGCTTTACGAATGCAAACGCGCCGGCCGCAACAACGTTATCAGTTATTCCTCGGTGCCGAGCCAGGCCACCGTGGAGCACTCTTCTTCCCGCGGCTACGAGGTCAAGCAGGGTCGCTCGCGCAAGACCGACCGGCCTGAATAAATCCTCCCCTGCCGCCACATTACCGCGGCATTTCCAGCAGAATTTTCAGAGTACCCTTCGTAGCGGCCAGGTCGACAGCCCTGACTGCATCTTCGAGTTTGCAGGTTTCCTGGACCAGCACCGATGGATCGATGGTTTTTGCGGCCATCATGGCAACAGCCTTGTCCATGGGGCCGCAGCGCGACCCCACCAGTGTGATTTCGTTGACCACGAGCGGGGCCGGGTTGAAGCTGAGCGGGTCCTTGTAGGTGGATTTCAACACCAGGGCTCCCAGCGGCTCGGTCATACGCAAGGCATCGGCAAAACCGGCCGGGCTGCCGGTGGCTTCGATCACCACGGGAAATTGCCGGTCCGGCGGCTCACTGCAAAACGACACTGTTTCGAGCCCGGGCAGTTGGGCGCGCTCGGCATGATGACCGACAAGCGTGACTTCGATGCCGGAGTGGGCGAGGCTGAGGGCGATGAGCAGGCCCAGCTTGCCATCTCCGATCACGGCAGCGGTGCCGTGTGCTGAAAAATCCACCTGCTCCTGGATTTCCAGGGCAGCAGCCAGGGGTTCGGCAAACACGGCCTGCTCGTCAGGGACGTTGTCCGGTACCAGCACCAGGTTTTCGCGCGGGGCGCACAGGTATTCGGCAAAGGCGCCGTCCCGGCCCTTGATACCGAGGGCGGTGCGCTTGAGACAGTGGTGGGGATGACCCGCCCTGCACATTCGGCAGGCGTGGCAACTGGCATTGATATCGGCAACGATGCGTTTGCCGACAAGGCTGTCATCTTCCGCCTGGGCCACGACTCCGACGAACTCGTGGCCGAGCGTGCCATGGAAAGGATAATAACCGCGGATGATTTCCAGGTCGGTGTTGCAGATGCCGGCACGGGACAGGCGCACGAGCACCTCTCCCTGTGCCGGTACAGGCGCCGGGACCTCGTTGACGGCGAGGTTTGTGCCGTTCCATTGCAGTGCCTGCATTGTTTTCATAGTATTGCTGACCCGAACTGATTACCCTGAAGGGCAGTTCGTTCCCATGATACCTCACGAGACCCGCAGCGTTTCCAGCCTGATGAAAAAAGCCGACACACTCACTAACAATGTAGCCAGGGGCCTGGTAAAAAAAACCGGGAGCGCTCCCGCTGCGGCGGCAGCGGACCGGGGCGCCAGCGGCAAGGGACATGATCATGTCGATGCGATTAATCAGGTATTTGCCGAGCTGGAGCTTGCCTATCACAACCAGTACCACAAGGCGTATGCACAGGAAGGCAGTATTGGTATCGCCAAGAAATACTGGCTGGAATGCCTGGCGCCGTTCGCACCGGCGATCATCCTGAGGGCTGTTCGCAGCGTCGTGAAGACGCAGCAGTACCTGCCCAGTATCGCCACCATCATCAAGGCCTGTGAAAACGCACTGGAAGAGCACGGCCTGCCCGCCGCCCACGACGCCTACGTCCAGGCCTGCTGTGCGCCTCATCCCAAGGCAGAGCACACGTGGTCACATCCGGCAGTCTACCTGGCCGGCAAGGCTACCGGCTGGTTCGAGCTGGAAAATAATCCCGAGAACAGGATTTACCCGTTGTTTGAAAGCCACTACCGGAAACTGTGCAGAAGGGTGCTGGCCGGGGAAGAACTCGTGATTGACATCCCGAAGGCCCTGCCTGAACACAGTGCAAAAAAACTTTCTCTGGAAGAGAACAAAAGCCGTATGGCTGAGCTCAGGAAAAGTATAAAAAAATAATTTTTGATTTTT